>CAMFKK010000129.1 GCA_945957225.1 uncultured Sphingobacteriia bacterium
TTTACGGCAAATACTTCCGGAACGGGCAAACCCGCTTTTTTAAAATGCTTGCTAAAAGCAATGAATGTTCGGTTCTCTTTGGCGTGCAGGTTATAGGTAGCTATGAAAGTTTCTCCCTGATAATAGATCCTAAAATAAATCCGGTCACTCCCACTCTGGGGTAATTTTTCAATTCTATCGGCAGTACCCTGTTTAAATTCCTGAAACAAGGTCTCAATTGCCGCAATCACTTTGTCCATTGGCTTGGTTTGAAGCGAAAATAAACCTTAGAGTTCAAACAGGGAAGTTTTTACTTTCCGCCGTGAATCAGGGTTTTAACATAGGATAGTGTTCCTTTTCAAATTTCTCAACCAAAATAGACAAAGCCTTAAGTTCTTCCAACAATGCTGTTGCTACAGGATTATCCATTTGCATCAAATTATAAATCCGAGCTAGTGCTTGATCGTATTGTTCTTTATTTTCAATTTGAATAATCATAACTGGACTTATTTACTTTTTAAAGAATCCATTTTATTTGCTCCAATCTTCTATAAATATTGTCAAGTGTATTTAATAGATCAGACTCTTCTGGCAGATCCCCTATCACTAAGTCTTTAAATGAAGTTCGGTAAGTTCTACTTATTCTATTCCAAGTATCTTCTGGTGAGCTAAATATAATGGCAGTTGATGGGTGATTTTGAAGCCATCCTTTGTTATTTTTAAAACTCATCATGTCCTCTTTTCCAACTTGGAGTAATAATTTTTGAAAATCAGAACATTTGAAGAAATCTTCCACCTCCTCATTTTTTAGTAAAAGGTGTAAATCATAAATATGTCTGATTTTATTTGCCAAATCTTCATAGGGAACTTCTGTAAAAGAGAAACGTACTAAGCTCATGATTTTTTCACATAGGGTCCTTTCTTTACTTAAGACTTTTACTGGAAATGGCATGAGCATATATTGATCTATAATTTTATTTTGAAAAGTAGCTTTCATCATATCTGTTATATAACAAGATATTTCTGCTATAATATATGGTTCTGAACTTCCAAGCCAAGATGCTTCAATAATAATTTGCTCCCTTACTTGACCATAAGACCCATTGAACTGTTGTTTGTTGTATTGATGGGCTGTTTTTCTGATCATCCCCCTTTTATTGGTAACACCTACTATCTCAATCTCGGGCATCACTTTTATAACCGCATCTGTAATAACTTTAAGCTTATTTTTTAATTGACTATTGGATTCTCCATTATTTGCATGAACTAATAGGTCTACATCTTCTGAAAAGCGGTTTATCAATTTATGGCATTTGGAAAGTGCAGTTCCACCTTTAAAAACAGTATCCTCAGCAGCTGGCGAATTAAAAACAGCATGTAATGCAACTGTAACCCAATAGTCTTTTTCAATATAAATTTCCGGAATATTAAATAGCTGTGCTGTTGCAATAACAGCATCTTGAAAAAGTTGATGATTGGTATGAAGGTTCATATTTAACGTATATTCCAGTATTCCATATTTGGCAATACTTTTTTATCTAACCCATATTCAAATACAGTTAATGGATTAATACTTTTCTTTAATTGTATAATAGGTTCTTTGGGACTAATCATGTTCAAAATTGCACCAGTTAATGACCTGACCCTGGGTGGATATTTTAGGGCGATCTCAATTAGTTTTTGTTGCTCTTTTTTAGAAAGCTTTTTAAATTTTTGAACCACGAATTTAATTACCTGACTCTTTTCAGTGTCTGGGATGGTTTTAATATCTTTTAGAATATCCAAAAATTCCAATAAATAATAATTTTGATTGGTCACTTCTAAGTAGCTTTTAACAGGTTTTACTTGTAAGCTTCCAACTTTAGTGATGATACGTTTACCTCTACAAGCAACTCTTATATTTTTTGGAACCTGGGTAGTTAATCCCATTCTGTTAAAAAGTGCAGTGCCAGTGATATAAGCTATTCGTTCTTTTCCCTCAAAGAGGTAAGGTTTTAATAACGCTTCTTCATTGGGTTTTAGGTTTCCGAAAGCTGTTATTTTAGATTTATAAAACAACCCTGTAGACGCTCTTTGGATAGTCCCTTTTTTTATTAATCTTTCTATAGCTTTTGCTGCTGCACTGTATTCTTCGGGTGCAATAGCCAGTTCTTGGTACTTAAATGTTGTACCATCTTGCCATTTTCCTATTTGGGCTTCTATTTTACGTGCTACTGTCATAGAAGTAAAAGTATAAAATAGACTTGAAATGTCAAGTATTTAGTGCAAAATACTTGACATTTTATTCGTTTTATTATTCATTCAAGCCGGCTGCAAGACAAATTTATTGACCTGGGTATAGGGGTCAAATAAGTGTTTACGCCGTAGGAGCACCAGTTCACGCACTTCAAAAATCTCGTGGAAACTTCGGCTGGAATAATCCATCATGGCTTTTAAATAAGTGTCTGCATTGAGTTTGCGCGCAATGGGCAGGTTGGGTTTGAGGTTAACCCTGATGCTGGGGCAATCGCAGGTTTTAATATAGTCATTCAAGGGCTCCAAAGCCTGACCCAATTGCTGAAAAGGCTGTGATTCTGGTACGCGCAGATAGACTGAATCCGCAGGGATGCCACTATAATTGCTCAATGGTACACTAAAAGCCTGTTGACTAGAGAAGATTCGGTGCATCCATCGAAGAAGGGTGGGCTCCATTTCTTCCTTGGCTTGAAACCCTGCCACTTCTATATGTAATTTGGATTTTCCTTGGTTGCGTTGCTGGTATTGTTGGTCAAAAACCTGTTGTTCAAATAAGATCTTGTCATGGAGTTCTGGCCCAGGAACTGCCACCAAAAGGTATTCCGCAAATTGATTGGCTGGTATAAAGGCGTTGATAGGATATTGCATGGATGCGGTTTGCATGAAGATTATTTTTTGCTGATAATTAATTTAGCATAAATTTACTAACTTATTTAGCATTACCAAATTTATTTAGCATGTTCAACGAAGATTGGGGCAGCAGTGCTTATAAGGGTAGCAAGGATTTTGACCAATGGGAAGTGCCCACGGCCAATGCCACGGGTTTTGGGGCCGCGGCCGATGATTATATGGAAAGAGGGATTGACCTAAACGAGCAATTGGTCCAAAACAAACCCGCTACCTTTTTTTTCAGAATGAATAGTGAAGCCATGGTGGGAGCAGGAATTTATCAGGGCGATGTCTTAATTGTAGACCGCAGTCTCAAAGCAGCAAATGGTAAAATTATTGTGGCCATTGCACATGGAGAATTGCTGGTGCGCAGAATGCAAGTGCAGGGAAATAGGGTGAGCCTTTTGGCTGAAAACAAATCATTTGCACCCATTCAACTAGAAACCAATAACCAACAATTTGTATGGGGCGTAGTGGTCTATAATATTCACAAGTTGTAGTTAGCAAATCAGATGAAAGCCATTATTGATTGCAATAGTTTTTACTGCTCCTGCGAGAAATTATTCTTGCCGCATTTGGAGGGAAGACCTGTGGTGGTCTTGAGTAATAACGATGGCTGCATTGTATCCAGAACCGATGAGGCCAAGAAAATTGGGGTAGAAATGGCGGGACCTTATTTTAAGGCCAAGCCCCTGATTGAAGCCCATGGGGTAGCTACTTTTTCCTCAAATTATAATTTGTATGGAGACTTGAGTTGGCGGGTCATGGAAACCCTGAGAACCTTGTTGCCAGAGGGTTGTGTAGAAGTCTATTCCGTAGACGAAGCCTTCTTAGACCTATCGCATATTGCGCCAGAAAATTTAAAAGACTTTGCCTTTCATATTAAGGATACGGTAGAACAATGGACGGGGATTCGGGTTTCTATTGGGGTGGCTCCCACCAAAGTGTTGAGCAAAGTAGCCAACAGACTTTGCAAAAAACACAAAGCCATTACTAACTGTGTATTGGTGTTAGATACACCAAGAAAATTAGAACAGGCTTTGGAAAAAACACCTGTGGAAGATATCTGGGGCGTGGGTCATCAATACGCCAAAAAACTCCAACTCTATCAAATTAACAATGCGCTTGAGCTTAGCAAAAAAGACATTCCCTGGGCCACTAAAAATTTGGGTGGAGTGGTAGGAGCTAGATTGCTTAGAGAATTGCAAGGCATTCCCAGCCGAGAGATGGAAGAAGCATTGGTCAACAAAAAAATGATTGCAACCACCCGCATGTTTGGTAGCCCTGTAACGGAATTAGCAGACATTAAAGAAGCCATTGCTACATATACTTCAAGGGCAGCAGAGAAACTGAGAAGGCAAAATTCTGCGGCCAATACCGTGAGCATTTTTATAGTACCCAAAGAAACTAGTACGGGTAAATATTTTAGACATGGCCCCTCTTTAAGCAGTTATACCATTCTTCCCAGCGCTACATCATTAACCAATGAACTCATCAAAGCCGCGGTAAAACAAGTAGACCATTTGTTTGAACAAGGAAGGATCTATAAAAAAGCCGGGGTTACCCTGAGCGGGATAGTTCCAGACAATGCCATTCAGTCTAGTTTATTTGATCCAGCCCCCAATGAAAAAGCCAGGATGCTCATGTCTATGATGGACAATATCAATTTTTCTATGCGCAATGACGTGTTGAAATTTGCCGCATCGGGCACAAATAAGGATTGGAAAATGCGTCAGGAGCTGCGGAGCCCTAGGTATACCACGCGCTGGGAGGAACTCTTTGAGATTAAATAAGGTCAAAAAGAGCTGACTAAGCATAAAAAAAGCGCGATGGTTGCCCATCGCGCCAGCGAATATTTAAATTGAATTATTGCTTTGGAGCAATCGGGAATTTGGCAAACAAGGCTTTCATACCTGCTTTGGCAAGCTCTGGAATTTTTGATTCCTTGGTTGGCAAAATGTCTTTAGCAGTGCCCTTCCAAACCATTTCATTGGCGGCTGCGTCTACCAAATGCACAGTTACAGAACCTTCTTTGTAATAACCCACCACCACTTCTTCACTCTTCCAAGAATAGTTGCGCTGACCCATATATCTATACGCCCCATCGGTACGCCAATCGGTTTCACGGGTTTGCGCTTTCTCTTCTACCTGCAAACCAATATTCACCAATAGATCTGGCTTGCTACTGCTCTGGCTATAACCGCGGCTGGTTAACTCACCGGCAATAGCAGATTTGAGCATATCCATACGCTCGTTGAATCCCTTTGAAACGGTATCGCCGGAGGCATCTAATTTATAAAAATCAAAAGTCTTATACTTGGCCAAGTCAGCACCTGGAGCGGCCCCTGCATTGGATATTTTTACAGAAGAGGAACAGGCTACTAAGCTAGCTGCCAATAAAAGAAAAAACAGTTGTTTCATAATGGAAGTTTAGGCCATGAAAATACTGATTTTTTAAAATTTGTTCTAGGGATGCTGTATCAATTTATGATTTGAAACAAGGAATCCAGAATTTTGAACAATTTTCAGTTGCTTTAAAATATTATCTTTTCACAAGCGTCTACCCTTTTACACATGACAAAGACGCTGACCATACCGGCAAATATGACTGATCAGGGAACTAGCAATATCACCCAAGTGGTGAATGCCTATACCAAGCGGCTCATGGGCTTTATCCGTAAAAGGGTGAGCAATGAGGCCGATGCCGAAGACATTCTGCAGGATGTATTTTATCAGTTTATTGGGAATACCAAACCCATTGAGCAATTAACCTCATGGCTGTTTACCGTTACCCGTAATAAGATCACAGACAGACAACGCAAACACAAACCGGAGCTGCTTGAAGACATTCATGCCGGGGGCGATGAAGAGAGCAGTTTTGACTGGACCGAACTCTATTTTGAAAAAGACAATAATCCAGAAACCGATTACTTGCGTAGCCTGTTCTGGGAAACCCTGCAAGCGGCTTTGGAAGAATTGCCTGATAATCAAAAACAGGTCTTTGTACTCAATGAATTAGACGGGGTTCCTTTTAAAACCATCTCAGAACAAACGGGTGAATCCGTCAATACCTTGATCAGCCGAAAACGCTATGCTGTACTGCATTTGCGAGAAAGACTGGCCAGTTTAAAACAAGACTTATTAAATCATTAAATACATAGTATGAACAAGAAATTTTGGATCACAAAAATCATTGGCTTCTGCTTTTTAGCCGTTGGATTTGCAGCATTACTGGCTTATGTGGTGATGTTGTTATGGAACGGCGTATTGGCGCAAGTGGTTGCCGTTTCTACCATTAGTTTTTACCAAGCCATTGGACTATTGGTCCTGAGTAAAATTTTTTTTGGTGGTTTTCCTAGCGGCAAAAATCATTGCAATCAATGCGGTGGCGGTGGTCACTGGAAAAACGAGCTCAAGGAAAAATGGCATACCATGAGTCCTGAAGAAAGGGATCAAATGAAACAGGAATGGCGTAATCGCTGCCGCACTTGGGGCCGTTCAGGTCAAACATCCGCAACTGAAAAAAATAGTTCCACAGAATAAATCATTTTCCTGATTGCATGTTATCTTGATGGTCTAAACCAAGACCATGCTTAGAAAACTGTTTTGTGCTGCCCTCTTATTGGGTGCTTGCTCCTATCTATCTGCTCAAAAAACCATCGCCATCAAATGTGGTGCGGTATTAAATACCAGGACTGGAGAATTATTGTCCAATCAAGTAATCTTGGTGAGGGGTAATCTCATAGAAAGCATCGCGCCAGCAGCGGGTTTTAATCAGAAAACAGATAGCAGTATTGACCTCTCCGCTTTTACGGTGTTACCCGGTCTCATTGACGCGCATACGCATGTGTTATTGCAGGGCGATATTACCAGTGAAGACTATGACGTACAGGTTTTAAAAGAGTCTATTCCTTATAGAACTATTCGCGCGGTCAAAAGCGCCAAACAGAGTCTGCTCAATGGTTTCACTACCATCAGAGACTTGGGAACTGAAGGTGCTGGCTACGCCGATGCCGATATTAAGAAAGCCATTAACAATGGAGAAATGGAAGGGCCTAGGATGCAGATTGCTACCCTGGCCATCAACACCACGGGGCATTATCCC
>CAMFKK010000130.1 GCA_945957225.1 uncultured Sphingobacteriia bacterium
ATTGCCATCGGGTAAGCAAATCTGTGGAATACTAAAGTCAACAACAGGAATTGGATTCACTCTAATGGTCTGTGTATTGAGTGCGCTCATGCATCCACTATCCGTTGTTACGCGCAAACTGGCCGTATAACTATTGGCAGATGTATAGGTATAAGTAAAGTCATTGGCATTGTTGCGCACTGCGGTATTGCCATCTCCATAGACCCAATTGCGTTGTACAATATTGCTATAATTGGCTAAAGAACTATCAGAAAAAATAAGAGCATTTTTTTCACAAAGCGGAGAGGCAATACCCCATTTGGCCACAGGGCTTGGCCATACTTGAATGCTTTGCGTAGCAGAATCCTTACAACCCTTGGCCGATGTTTGCATAAACTGAATAGGATAGATTCCTACGCCTGCAAGCGAAGGATTAAATACACCTGCAGCACTCACGCCTGTTCCTGTGTAATTAAATGTTCCCGCAACGGCATTATCATAACTAGTTTGCAAAATGACTCTGGGAGCGGCTTCCAGACAAATGCTGGGCATGGTGCTAAAACCAACTTTGGGGCTTTGATTGAGTGTGATCACTTGGGTACTAATATCGGCGCAAGCACTGGCACTTCCTGAAAATGCTTTGAACTGAACAGAAATGGGTTTGCTCACTGGGCTTTGAAAATTGGCGTAGCGATAAGCATAAATCTTGTTGAAGTATGGATCATCATCAATGGTCTTCACCGATGGGGCGTTGAGAAAATCCCAGGTAATTTCTACGCGAGTAACAACGCCAAAATCTACTGTTGATGTATTTTGTATGCGCACAGAATCATTGCTACATAGTGTTGTTGGTTGCAAGACTACAAACTGACTCTTGGGTACAGAACCATTGACTGTAAAGGTTTTGGTGAGATTGCTTACGCATCCGTCTTTGGAGCTAACGGTTAAAGACACTAGATAGTCCGCAGACTTATTGTACTTAACAGCAGGGTTTTGTAAAGTACTTGTGAGTGTATTGGGTCCTGGTGTAATAGCTGGTGTACCTGCATTAAAATTCCAGAGATAAGTCATCTGTGCGGCTGATCCATCTGCAATAGTAGTAGTGTCTGTGAAGAGGGCAGAAGCATCGCTCAGGCAAACTTTGGGAAGTATAAAACCCACTACTGGTAAGGGATGCACGGTTACATTAGTAGTAATAGTATCACTCAAACATCCTTTGTTTGATTCCACCAATAATTGAACGGGATAAGTTCCCCAAGCAGCAAAGCTTTTGCTAAAAGTTCCGCCACCCGTGGTATCCTTGGTGTTGCCATCTTTAAAATTCCAATACCATCGCGCAAGCCCATTGGTATTGGCAATTGACTGATCTGTAAAATTAAATAGTTGGTTCTCGCAAGCCGGAGTAGAGAGACTAAAGGCAGGTATGGGTTTTGCAAAAATGGAAACGGTACTACTCACATCGGGTGCTCCTGTTAGAGATGCTGCCGTGCAAGAATTAGCATCGGTAATACTTTTTAGGGTATAGGTAGTTTGTGCCGTTGGCGATACGCTCAGTGTAAATGGTGCACTAATAATGGTGAGGGTATCTGTTTTGGAACCATCTGTATAACCTACTCGCCATGGGGCTGTACCTGTTGGTGTGAGAATGAGATCCTTGGTTTTTCCCTGACAAATAGAATCATTGGGTGAGATAGTAATAGTTGGTGTGGGGTGTACGGTTAAATTAATACTGTCTCTAAAAACACCGCATCCCAAAATATTCATGGCCACACTGTATTGTCCAGAATTGGAAGTGTTGGCATTGGGAATGGTTGGATTATAAATAGTGCTGCTAAATCCATTGGGTCCGCTCCATTGATAAGTAGCACCAATCACTTGAGAGACTTGGAGGTTGATGTTGCTGCCCGCGCAGGTAAGTCCTGCTATTTGAGGAGACAGCGTTGTTTGCGCGTAGTTGGAGAAATATCCCAATACGTTTCCAGTATTATTGGAGCCATTTAAAAATCCCAAGTGAAATAAACCTAAAGTATTGGAGACCGTAGTATTTTGTCCGTCTGGAATCAAGGTATTTAAACTGGGCAGATTAGCCGTACTAATTTTTGCATACATCCACTCTCCATTAGTTCCGGGAACAGCATTAAACATAGACCCCGAAATAATATTGCTTTGTCCATCTAATAGAAAACCATTGATATCAGTGGCTTTGCAGAGTAGGTTCAAATAAAAAGCAGTATTTACAGATCGCACAAAAGATACCAAGGAAGAACCGGTGCATCTGATACTGGGTAGATTGGTAGCTGCCATTTCACATCCAATTCCGGTTACCTGATTTAAATAAACGGGGTTACTGGTTTTTACATAGGCACTGGGTTGGTTTAGAATTCCTTCATAGACCTGCCCTCGGTTGAGCGTTGTTATCTGGGTTCCATTGACAAACACTTGGGTACCATCGGTAGTGGCTAGTACATAAAAATAATCTCCAAAATCTGGGCTAAAAGAAAGCTCTCCCTTAATAATCACAAACTCATTACCATTGGCTTCTTCTGGAATAATTTGGTCTCCTACTAAATCGCGGCAGCCCGTAGGAGGTCCAATAGAATCATCATAAACTGTAATGGTGATGAGCTTATCAGCGGTTACTGTGGTTCCTACCAAATGATTGGGTCCGTCTTGGTTTAGGGCGTTAACAGAATAAGTTTCTCCCTTGTTTAATGTTATGGAAAATTTTACGCCTGCAGGATGACCAACCGCATCCTTACTAGGTGTAATCTCTACTACCGTATTGTCTTCTGTGGCCACTACTACAAATCCATTTTTTGGAATTGGGGTATAATTACCATTAGAGAATCGGTTTTGTCCCGGAATCATAAAGGCTTTGCCCTTGCTGATATTGCCCTTGAGTGCAAAGATCTCTGGGTTAAAAGCAGATGGTCCTGGTTTACCTTGCATTTCATAGTAAGCAGAAATATTACTAGTAGAACTTACTTTGAGGGCATTGTTCAAAACCGTGTTCACTGGCTTTGTTTCTATCTGATTTAAAAAACTGGTGAGGTTGGCTGAGAAAGCCGAATAGGGGTCTAAATGTACTGGTATGGGTGCAAAATTTGGATTGGCAGGCATGGTAATCAAGATATCTGCCGGGCTAGCATAACTTGACAAACGCATGATTATGGGTGCATTGCCATGACCTGATGTAATAGCTGGTGCCCCAAACCAAAACGCCGTATCGGTTTGCGCTGTTGATGCCAATGACATCAAACAACTAATGAGCAATAAGCCAAATGATTTGCAAGCATTCATGGATAATGGAAGACCCTATTTATCCTACGAATTTAAATTTAATAACCCAAATAGCCGTTATTGTTTGTCTCGGGTCCATTGTTCCCATTGTTTAAAATAATGGGCTCCCCAGAATTCGTATCGCGGTAGCATATTTTGTTTTAAACGATTTCTAAAATCGTCTAAGTTTTTCTGTTCTGCTGGGGTCCATAAGGATTCACTCAAAGCCGTCATACGCGGGAAGATCATGTATTCTACCTTGGTGCTATATCCCATATATTCGGTCCAAACATTGGCTTGTCCTCCTATAATATATTGGTCCAATTTAGCATCGCGCAAAGCGGCAGGTACAGGGTCATATTGGTAGACGGAGTCCATGGTATTATAGCCATGTATGGCCAATGAATCATTTGGGTCATGTGATTGGTAATGGTCAAAATAATAGGGCTTGCCCGGGGTCATGATTACACGATGTTTGAGTTTGCCCGCTTCTATGCCTTCCTTTGCACCGCCCCAGTTCATCACAATGGCCGATGTGTCTAGTTCTCCTTCCAGGATCTCATGCCAGCCAATGACCTGTTTGTTTTTTTCTTTTAGGTATTTAGCTGTTTGACTGATAAAATAAGTTTGTAACTCGTGCTCGTCTTTGAGTCCTTTTTCTTTCATGAATGCTTGTGAAAAAGGATCGGCCTTCCACCAGAGTTTGCTGCACTCGTCTCCACCCACATGAATGTATTTGGAAGGAAAGAGGTCTGAGATTTCGTGGAAGATGGTTCTTAAGAATTGGAATGTTGCTGGTCTGGGTGCCAACACATTGTTCTGTCTATTGTACATGCCCCAGGTAGTGGCTACATTCCAAGTGGTATCGGGTTTGGTACTGAATTCTGGATAAGCGGTGATGGTTGCGCGGCTATGACCAGGGATGTCTATTTCAGGGATCACTTCAATGCCGCGCAATGCTGCATAAGCTATCACTTCTTTGACTTCTTTTCTGGTATAGAAACCACCATAGCGGGTACTATCATAACGTGCTGGTGTATCCTTGAAATGCCCTATCAGCGTGGCATTGCGCCAAGAGCCAATACTATTGAGTTTTGGATAGGATAGGATTTCTATGCGCCATCCTTGATCATCCGTTAAATGCCAATGAAAGGTATTGAACTTGTGAAAAGTTAAGTAGTCAATGTATTTTTTGATAAAGTCCAATGGGAACATATGACGCACTACGTCTAAGTGCATGCCCCTGTATTCAAAACGCGGATAGTCTTTAATTAGAACCGATGCTACTTCAAAGCTGTTGCTTTTTTGCAAGGGACAAAGTTGCAATAGGGTTTGTATGGCATTGACCAATCCTCTTAGGTCTTTTACAGTGATTCTGATTTCATTGCCCTTAGATTCCAACAGGTACATTTCTGCCTTGTCTATTTTGGTAGCGTCTTCTTGAATGATTAGATAACTGGCAGTTTTTGGAACTTGTTGGCTGATACCCAAATTCAATCCTGTTTGTTTTCTCAAACTTTCTTGCAAATACTGTAACTGGGCCTGATACCTAGCTGGTCCAACAATTTTGGAATTGGCCCCTATTTTTACGCTAGCTGCGGATATACTTTGATAACTAACAGGCTTTGGAATAATGGGATTGGTTTGACCCATTACTTCTAAGCCTAAAGAAACAAACAGCAGAAAATAGAGCAATCGCATGTGATATAATTTGGTTGAAATTCAGGAAATGAATCTTTCAAATTTATAACATCAACCGTTATCTTCAAGCTACAATTCTTTGCCATGCGATTATTGCCCATATTGAAATCTTGCTTTTTGTTTGCAAGCCCTCTTGTATTGCTACATGCTTGTGGCCCCAAGAAGCCCTATGAATGGACCCGTTATGGTGGCAATGCTTTCAACAACCATTATTCTCCACTGGCTTTAATAGATACCAATAATGTGGCATCGCTTAGCGTTGCTTGGGAATACCATAGTGGCGATGCCGATGAGAAAACACAGATTCAAACCAACCCATTGATCATTGATGGAGTCTTGTATGGAGTATCGCCCAAGCTAAAACTCTTTGCACTGGATGCGGGCACTGGAAAAGAACTTTGGAATTTTAATCCGGTAGACACAAACACACTTGAAGTAAAGGGACGCGGGTATTTCTCCATGAATGTTTGCAGAGGGTTGAGTTATTATAGGGGCGATGAAAAAGACCAACGTATTTTTTATTCCGCTGGTGGATACCTGCACTGTATTGATGCACTCACAGGCAAACCCATCAAAAGCTTTGGTACCAATGGTTCAATTGATTTACACAATGACCTTGGCCGAGACCTAAGTCAATATTATGTTGCGGCTACCACACCTGGTATGGTCTATCAAGACATGATCATCATTGGTAGCCGCGTAGCAGAAGACGCCGCCGCCGCACCCGGTCATATACGCGCTTATGACGTTCATACAGGTAAACTTCGTTGGATTTTTCATACCATTCCGCATCCGGGTGAAGCGGGCTTTGAATCTTGGGACAACAAAGAAGCTTACCAACATATTGGTGGCGCCAATGCCTGGTCAGGTTTTAGTTTGGATGAAGAGAAGGGTATTTTGTTTGCACCCATTGGTTCTGCCAGTTATGATTTTTATGGTGGCAAAAGAACGGGTGATAATTTGTTTGCCAATTCTGTCTTGGCTTTAGATGCTGCCACGGGCAAACGGATCTGGCATTTTCAAACCGTGCACCATGATATCTGGGATAGGGACTTACCCACGGCACCCGTTGTGGTGAATATTCATAAAGAGGGTAAAAGAATTGAAGCTGTTGTTCAAGTGACCAAGAGCGGTTTTATTTTTTTATTGGATAGAAATACGGGCAAGCCGGTCTATCCCATTGTTGAAACGGCAGTGCCAACTGAAACAGCATTGTTGGGTGAAAAGCCATCGCCCACGCAACCCATTCCTAGCGTGTTTCAGCCATTTGCGCGGCAGACATTGTTAGAAAAAGATTTAAACAGGCTGGTGCCCGATAGTTCTTTTAAAGACATTCAACAAAAACTGGCTTCTTATAAAACGGGGCATCTTTTTAATCCTCCTTCCAAAGAAGGCACTGTGATTTTTCCAGGTTTTGATGGTGGTGCAGAATGGGGTGGTTCTGCGGTTGATCCAAGTACGGGAATCATGTATGTAAACGCAAGTGAAATGCCATGGATTCTCACCATGGTTGATAGAAAACCTACAACTACTACAAAGGAAACCAATTTAGATGCAGGCAAACGTTTGTACCAAATTAGCTGTATGCCCTGTCATGGTCCGGAAAGAAAAGGTGCGGGTAATTATCCTGGTTTATTAGAGGCCAAAAAGAAATACAACGTGGAACAATTTGTGGCATTAGTGACTGCAGGAAAACAAATGATGCCTGCCATGAGTCAGCTTTCTTCCTCAGAGAAAATCGCGATAGCCAGTTTTATCCTTGACCTAAAAGACAAGCAGGGCAAGGTTTTTGAAGCACCGGCACGTCCTGTTGATCCTTGGTTAGAACTGCCTTATACCTCTACAGGGTATAATAAATTCTCAACCAAAGAAGGGTATCCTGCTGTAATGCCTCCTTGGGGAACCCTTACTGCTATTGATTTGAATACGGGTAAGCAGGTTTGGAAAGATACACTGGGCGATTATCCGGAGCTAAAAGCCAAGGGTATTCATAGTGGCACGGAAAATTATGGTGGTGCCGTGGTT
>CAMFKK010000131.1 GCA_945957225.1 uncultured Sphingobacteriia bacterium
GTAAGGATAAGCAATAATGAAGAGATGAAATTTGCAGGAAAAGCTATTGCTGATAAACATCCTAGAACTGCCATGGGATATACCAATGACGGACAAATTATCTATTTAGTAGTAGAAGGTAGATTTCCTGGAAAATCAGAAGGAGCAACCCTTCCAGAATTAGCCAATATGCTTAAAGATATTGGATGTATAGAAGCATTAAATTTGGACGGAGGGGGAAGTAGTACCCTATTAATCAATGGTAAGCCAACCATTACACCAAGTGATAAGGAAGGCGAAAGACCTGTTCCTGCTGTCATGATGATTAAGAAAAAATAATTAAGGTTGAGAAGTTCCCCATCTATAGGTATTAGTAGTTAATCCAGCCAAGTCGATAGCTCTATCAATTACAGTAGCCGCAAGCGCTTCCATGTTATTGGGTAAGCTATAAAAAGAGGGACTACATGGACAAATAATTCCTCCAGCCAATGTTACCGTTTCCATATTTCGGATATGGATGAGGTTATATGGTGTTTCTCTAATTAAAAGAATCAATTTTCTCCTTTCTTTTAAAATTACATCAGCGGCCCTTGTAACCAAGTCGTCGCTCATGCCTCCTGCAATTCTACCCAAAGTACCCATGCTACATGGTGCAATAAACATGGTCCCAAACTTAGCGGAACCGGATGCAAATGGAGCATTGAAATTGTGTTTTTCAAAATATTGAAATGGGTAGTCTTTATAGGAATCATTTCCTAACTCAGTTTCCCAAACAGTTTTGGCATTCTTACTCATGACAATACCAACAGTATCAATTTGATCAGGCATTGCCTGCAATTTGTCCAGAAGCACTTTGGCATATACTGAACCGCTTGCTCCAGTAATAGCTACCACCAATTTCTGTTTCATATCCATGAGATTAGAACAAAGGTAGGAGGGAAAGGTTCTAATATGCCAAAATTCAAGATTCAAAAGCCAAAAGTGAACTAGATGGAAAAAAAATCCCAACCATTACTGATTGGGATTTAAGAATGTAAATAAAAAATCTGTAAACCGGATAACTACACATTATACATTAAATCATAATATTCCTTGGCCATTCTATTACTATCAAACTGCCAACGAACATCCATCATACCATTTTTCATGATCTGTCTCCAGGTATCCTTGTTTTCATAATACAAAGGAAGAATCTGTTGTTCTAAGATTTCATATAATTTATTCAAATCATAATCGTCTTGTTCCTGAACTGACATATTATCATAATCTGCTTTTGGAACCACAAAACCGTTGTTGCCGTGGTTGATGAATTCTGGAATCCATCCGTCATCTGTTGAGAAGTTTACGGCTCCGTTCATAGCAGCAGTCATACCACTGGTTCCTGAAGCTTCCCTAGGAACTCTTGGATTGTTTAACCAAATATCAGATGCTTGCTTTAGGCGCTTACTTAAAGACAATTCATACCCAATTAAAACAGCTACATTTTTGTATTTCTTGCTTATCTGAACCAAACTATTAAAAGTGGTAATGGCAGGGTAATCCAATGGATAGGGTTTACCAGCCCAGATTATTTGAATAGGGTATTTGGCATTGCTTAAGAGTTTCTCAAAACGCTCTAAATGCCAACTCAACATGTCTGCACGTTTATATCCTGCAAATCTTCTAGCCCAAACAATAGTTAGCACATTGGGGTCAAATACTTTGCCAGTTTGGTCTGCAACAATTTCAAATGCACGCTTCTTTAAGAAATTTTTTCTATCGTCAAAAATAGCATCATTCTTTTCTTCTAATGCTCTGTACAATTGTTTGTCTGCCCAATAATGCCAGTTTTGTGCATTAGTAATGCTGATAATGGGGCAAATGCCTTCATAGTGTTTCCACATATCACGGCTTACAACACCGTGTAAAGCTGATACACCATTTGCTTTTCTAGCAAATCTAAGCGCCACCAAGGAATGGTTAAACTGGTCATCATGAATACCTGTAATTTTTCTTACCTCGTCTAAGCTCATTCCGCAGAAATAACTCATTTTTTGACAGAGATAAATATCGTGTTTTTCATTACCTGCTTCTTCCGGAGTATGGGTTGTGAAAACCATATGCTCCTTTACTTTAGCAAGACTTTTGAATTTGTTCAACAAATAAAATCCAGCACTAATGCCGTGTGCTTCATTCAAATGATATACATCTGGATTGAAACCTAGTTCATCAATTAATTTTGCTCCACCAATGCCCAATAAAATAAATTGGGCAACTTTAGTAGCCACATTTGCATCATACAAACGATGTGTAATGGTCTGAGAAACATAATCATTTTCAGGCAAATCCGTACTTAATAAGAACATAGGTGCGCTCTTAAAAGTTTCTGGATTCAAATAATATGCTTTTACCCAAACTGGGTGATCATGAATCAATATTTGAAATTTAATACCAGTATCTTCTAAGAAACTGTATTGTTTTTCCATGAAACTAACCTGCAAGGTTTGATCCTGATTTCTTGCTTGATCATAGTAGCCATTCTTCCATAAAATGCCAATTCCAATCAGGTTCTGTCTCAACTCATATGCACTGCGCATATGAGAGCCAGCCAAAAAGCCCAATCCGCCACTATATATTTTCAAAGGTTGATGAATGGCAAATTCCATTGAAAAATAAGCCGTTTTTTTTGCGTATTGTTCGTCTACTGGATAGGGAACCTGAAAGTTTCTAAAACTCATAAAAACATATTTCGTTAAATAAAATCAGTGCAATATAAGCCAAAAAAATAAAATGTAAATTTTACACATTAAATGAGGGGTATTATAAAAAAAGTAGGAAAAATCAGCGCTTGGAATCAGATTTGTGTTTGGGTTCTCTTTTTCTGGTAAAACTGTCATCAAAATAGCACTTAATCCCACGATGATTTCCACAGTTTCCCTGTTCTTTTAGACTAATTTCATTGTCTTCAAAGCTAAAGTCAATGACACAGGGATCTCCGTTAAAACGATATTGAGCATTGTTGGCATCTTTCATGATAAAGGATCCTTTTAGTTCTCCAACACAAGCACCTTCATTTTTTTCAAAATGAATAAAAAATTCATAACTGCCATTTTTATTACCATCTCTAATTGAAATAAAATTCTTCTTGTCCTGTGCATAATCCGCACTGTATTTGAATTTGCGAGGTAGTGTATCTATGGGATTGATGATATCGGATTTACTTGGGGCTTCGTTAGAATCATTGATGACTATCATGAATCCCATATCTGCATTATAGACCCAGCCAATTCTAGTAAATTGGGTAATATTCTCCTTTCCTGGTTTTTCTCTCCCTAATAAAAACGTGGGTTCTCTGTTTACCGATACAGCATGATGGTATTCATCCTCCACCGTATTGTCCAATAACAGCTTTGATGCTAGAAAAGTATTGTTTTTTGTATCCAATACAATAACCGCCATAATCCACTTGCGTTTCAATTTAATATTGACCAACAAATAGGTTTCTTTTTCTTTTAAAATTTGTCCAACAGGTTGAAAAACTGCTTTTTTGTCTTTTCCAATTAAACTAGTAACTGCCGAATCTGGAACAAATTGTAGCATGGCTTTAAGGCCAATTTTAGTGGTGTCGGCTAATTTTATAAAATTGCTATCTGCAGCTTGGAAATTTCCTGGAATTACAGGAAATACACTTAGAAATTCCTTAGGTTTTAAAGCTATCTCCCCTGATAAATCAATTTTTTTCTCACCACAAGCAACCAAAAAGAGGAGGAAGAAGCAGAGCAATCTACTAGACATACCGTATTATTTGCATAAAAATAAGTGTTTCAATGGTAGTAGCCCATTAAGTTAAGTTTAACCCAATAAAAATATTTAGATTTGTCTAAAAATATTTTTCAGCCTCATGTATCTTTCTATCTCAGAAGAGAATTATATCAAAGCCATTTTTCATTTGCAGGAAGCAGATGGAACGGTTAGTACCAATCAATTGGCTGCAAATATTCATACCAAACCAGCATCGGTAACTGATATGCTTAAAAAGCTTACTTCTAAGCGATTGTTATTATACAAACCATACCAAGGGGTTAGATTGAGCACGGAGGGAAGGAAACTGGCATTAGAGATTGTACGCAAGCACCGATTATGGGAATCCTTCTTGGTAGACAAGCTTCAATTTGGTTGGGATGAAGTGCACGAAGTAGCAGAGGAACTAGAACATATTAGGAGCAAGAAATTGGTAGATAAATTGGATCAGTTTTTAGGAAATCCCAAATTTGATCCACATGGAGATCCCATACCTGATAGCAATGGTGTAATGCAGGCCATTAGACAGGTTAATTTACTGGATTTAAAACCTCATACAAAGGCAGAAGTCTGTAGTGTTGGTAGTCAATCTCCTGAATTATTGGAATTGCTAAAACACAAGCAAATCCTAATTGGGACAAGGTTAGAAGTGCAATGTAAATTTGAATTTGATCATTCATTAGAAATAGAATTAGACGGGAATTTCAAAATCAATATTAGCCAACAATTGGCACAAGCATTATTTGTAAAAACCATCTAACATGCAAGCAAATAGAAGAGATATAGAACAATCACTAGGAGAAGTGCATGAAACGGTTGATACTACCAATACCCCAAAGGGATGGCGTAGAATTCTGGCATTTTTAGGACCAGCATATTTAGTAAGCGTAGGGTATATGGATCCCGGAAATTGGGCCACAGATTTGCAAGGTGGTGCGCAGTTTGGGTATAGTTTGATCTGGGTATTATTGATGAGTAATTTAATGGCATTACTCTTACAAGGATTGAGCGCTAGATTGGGCATTGTTAGAAGAAGGGATCTGGCTCAAGCCAATAGGGAAGTATATCCACCCCTGGTTAATTTTAGTTTGTATGTATTTGCAGAAGTGGCCATTGCTGCCTGTGACTTGGCAGAAGTATTGGGTATGGCATTGGGCATTTATTTGCTAACAGGATTGCCCTTGATTTGGGGTGTTGGAATTACGGTGTTAGATACCTTAATCCTACTTTGGCTACAACAATATGGCATAAGAAAATTAGAGGCTTTTATTATTGCTTTGGTAGCTGTAATTGGACTATCATTCTTAATTGAAATCTTCTTAGCTAAGCCAGACCTTAGTTTGGTGGCCAAAGGATTTATTCCAAGTATGCTCAATGATAATGCCCTCTATATTGCTGTTGGGATTATTGGTGCTACGGTAATGCCGCATAATTTGTACCTGCATTCCGCATTGGTACAAACCCGTAAAATCAAGCCGGATGCGCAAAGTATCAAGCGGGCGCTCAAATACAATATGATTGATAGTACTATTGCGCTCAATGCTGCATTTTTTGTGAATGCGGCTATATTGGTTTTAGCTGCTTCAGTTTTTTTTAGTACGGGAAATACACAAGTAGCCAAAATTGAAGATGCTCATCAATTATTAGCCCCTTTATTGGGAAGCAAATTGGCACCCATGTTATTTGCAATTGCCTTGATTGCTGCAGGACAAAGTAGTACCATTACGGGTACATTGGCAGGTCAGATTGTAATGGAAGGTTATTTGAAATTGCGGATAAATCCACTGTTAAGAAGATTAATTACTAGGTTAATAGCCATAACACCAGCAGTGTTAACCATATTGATTTATGGGAATGAAAAAATTGATGCATTGCTAGTGCTTAGTCAGGTAATTCTTAGTGTTCAATTAGGATTTGCAGTCATCCCCTTGATCCATTTTGTCAGTGATAAACATACCATGGGTGAGTTTGCTATAAAAACACCTACTAAAATTGCAGCTTGGTTGGTAGCATCTATTTTGGTCTTTCTCAATGTAAAAATGGTTGTAGAACAGGCCTTGCCGCTGTTTCAAACCCAGGGAAATTGGATCTGGAAGATGCTGATTCTGCTTGGAGCCATTGTCTTTATTTGGTTATTTCTAATGATGACTTTTCTACCTTTTGTTAGGGATAGAAAGTTGCGCGATATTGCTCGTATGCATAATGACACACCCATTTTGGAAAATCTGGACGTAAAAGAAACCAGGTGTATAGCGGTTTCACTAGATTTTACAGATGCAGACAAAAAATTAATTGCCTATGCCATTGCCCAAGGTAAACAGAAGGTAGATTATGTACTCTTACATATTGTGGAAAGTGCTTCAGCGCGCTATTTTGGAGACAGTAGTGATGACTATGAAACCAGAAAAGACCAAGAAAGACTGGACGATTTTGCCCTACAATTACAAAAAGCTGGTTTTAAGGTAAAAGTGGTTTTAGGATATAAAAACAGGGTTACAGAAATTGTTAGAATTGTCAAAGATGCAGGTGCCGATATGTTGGTGATGGGGGCTCACCGTCATCGTGGTTTAAAAGACTATATTTTTGGGGAAACCATTGAAAGTGTGCGACATGAATTAGATATTCCTGTATTAATTGTCAATGTCTAGTCCGGAATCGTTACCGGATTTTGCTGGTTAATAAAACCGAATAATCGCTACCTTAGTGCCCTTAAAAATTAAACGCTACGTTATGGCTCAAAAAATCAAAGTGCTCAATCCAGTAGTAGAACTGGACGGGGATGAAATGACAAGAATCATCTGGAAGTTCATTAAAGACAAGTTGATCCTGCCTTATTTGGATGTGGAAATTCAATATTATGACCTAGGGATGGAATACAGAGACCAAACCAATGACCAAGTAACGGTTGATGCTGCCAATGCTATCAAAGCCTGTGGAGTTGGTATCAAGTGTGCTACCATTACTCCTGACGAAGCAAGGGTTAAGGAGTTCAATCTAAAGCAAATGTGGAAGAGCCCCAATGGAACCATCCGGAATATCTTAGATGGTACTGTTTTCCGTGAGCCCATTGTTTGTAGCAATGTTCCAAGACTAGTTCCAAAC
>CAMFKK010000132.1 GCA_945957225.1 uncultured Sphingobacteriia bacterium
GAGTGAGTGTTCAATACCAGGATAGCCATCCAACATATGGGTCATATTCAATTTAAAGTCAAGCCCACCTTCCGTAGTAGGCATGAGTTTTTGTTCTTTAGAAGCCTGAATAATCCATTGTCTGGCCTGTCTATTTCCGGTCAAGTACATTTTAATGTACTGGGTTTTATAGTACTTGCTATACTGCTCCAAAATCTTTTTGGTTTGGTCATAACTAGTGAGGTTGTACAACCAAAAACCAACACCAGGGCCTGTGCTATAAATGCGTGGACCAGGAATCTGACCAGCGTCTACCATGTCTCCATAAGTGAGTACATCGGTGGTAGCGGTTTGTGGGTCACGGGTAGTAGTTACCCCATAAGCTAGGTTGGCGGCATAGATCCAAATATTGTCTTTGTGCATGCCCCAGAAAGGCCACATATGAGCGTGCGTGTCTACAAATCCGGGCGTAATGGTCTTGCCCGCACAGTCAATAGTTTTAGCTCCAGCAGGAACTTTTAAAGAACCCGATTTTCCAACGGTTTTGATGCGATTGTTCTCAATCAAAACATCGCCATGCTCAAAGATTTCATCACCCTTCATGGTAATGATGCGCGCATTTTTCAACAGGATTATTCCATTGGGTTGGTCTTTGGTGTAATAGACTTTTACTTGGGTCTCTAGTGGACTGTATTTTTCTTTTAATTTTTGCTGAGCCAGCAAAGCACTGTCCAGCTTGGGTTTGCTGGTATCTTTTGGTTTGAGAGCTTCTAGTTTTTTAACGGCTTTAACAGAGTCTTCCAAGGTCTTGGCGCGGTCAAGGTCAAATACCCAGTGACCATTACCCAAGCTCCAGTGTACTTTTTTACCATCGGCTTCCCAGGCTGGAAATTCACCACCAATTTCCGTTAGCTGGCGCGATGGAAAACTACTAGACTGCGGCGCGGCTACAGAAATGCTGGCTGTTTTACCAGCATCAGGAACAGTGACTACGTAGATATTATTTTTTACCTGAGCTAGTGCTTGGTCTCCTTTTGGTGCCATCAAAATCACATCGGCATTAGCCGGTGTTTGTTGTGGCTCGCGCTCCGATGCGCCTTCTGGCAACATGCAATTATTTACAGGATCAAGATTGGAGCGGCTCTTACCCATTACAAAGTCATGATCCGCATCTGCTACTGTTCCAAATGTAGTGATCCCAGAAACTTTTACCAGTGTTTTGGTATCAGTTCCATCCCAGCGAATAGACAATAAAGTACCCGCGCCACCATTTAAAAATACACGGCTGGTATCGGTAGTAAAATGTAGGTTGCCACGGTTATTGGCATAGTCAATGAAATGCTCTTCTCCACCATTGGGGCTGATCCAATTGATCTTGGTTTCCGCATCGCTATAACTATTTCCTTCTGCGTCTTTGAACACGCGGTTGGGTGCTTTAAAATAAGCAATGCGGTTATTGTGGCTCCAGGCCGGTTGGGAATAATAGGCGGACTCGCTACTGATTTTTGTCAGGCCGGATCCATCTGCGTTAGCGGTATACAAAGCACCGCCCTCTTGCTCGTTCCAGGTAACAAAGACCAATTGCTTACCGTTAGGACTCCATGCTGGCATGGCTTCTACGGAGTTGAAATTGGTGAGGCGCTTGGGTGTTCCGTTGGGATAGTCCATCACATACAAACGGTTCAGTGCGGTGAATGCCAGTTTTTTACCATCGCCGTTTGGCACCGCGTCTCTAATCTGAGAACTGAGTGCATGACTGGTATCTTTTACGGGATAGTTGAAATAGAGTCTGGGCCCAAGTTCTAAGTTTACACCGGCTTCAAAGGCAATTTCTTGCGGAGCCGTTTTGCCAGCTTGGTCAATGGTGATTTTCCAAATTTTACCGCCATAAGAAGCCAGTAAAAATTTGCTGTCTGGGGTAAAAGCCATACCTGGTAAAACGCCTAGCGGTGCAATGGATTCTTGTTCATCGCGCTGAACGGGATAAGCCAACCAACGTTCTTCACCGCTACTCAAATTGCGCAGGATTAAACCAGTTTTGTCTTCGTGTCTGGTTCCATAGACCATCCATTTTCCATCCTTACTCAAAGTGGGCGTAAAGGCAGAACCATATCTTGATGTGATGGTGCTATACTCCCCTTTTTCAATATTGTAAGCACCAATTTGGTATTGGGGCAAAAGTGCGTTGTAGTTCCAGGACCCGTTGCGCTGAGAAAAATAGACCCATTTGCCATTGGCACTGACAAAGGGATCAATGGTTTTTTGGTTGCCGGGTTGGTCATTGAGTTGAATGCCGCCGCCACCGTCTACATGGTACATCCAAAGCTTGGGTAAACGGCGTCCCTTACTGGCAATAATGTATTTGCCATCGGGTGTCCAAACTGCGCTGGGATAGTCATCTACATTGGTTTTGGTTATCTGCAGGGTATCATTGGTTTGTAGGTTGAGTACCCACAAATTGTCTGCTCCGGAGCGGTCAGATGTGAAAAGGATTTTTTTCCCATCAGGACTAAATCTTGGATGCGCATCAAAAGACAATCCCTTGGTAATTTGTTTGGCCTTGCCACCTGTTATGGGCATGGTATAGATATCACCCATCAAGTCAAAAGCAATGGTATTGCCGTCTGGCGATACGTCTAAAGACATCTAGGTACCTTCTTGGGTATTGAACTGAATGCTCCGTTCTGCTTTGAGTGGCAGGTCTTTGAACGTACTGAACTTGACAGAGTCTTTTTTAGCCGTGTCTATGGTTGAAACGCTAAACTGTCTTGGTTGAATGCTATTAGTTAGGCCAATAATGGTCATAGGAATGGCAGCCATGGCCATTAGTACAATTGTGCGCATAGTTGTAGTTTTGGTTGGAACCGGGACAGGTTCGGGAGTGAAAATAAGTAAAATGTGGTAAGGTGAGAGGAGAAATAAATCAATTTAATCCCTCACCAAACTCAGATCATCCATTAAACAAAAGGCATTGGCCTCCCCTGCAGCATAGATGCCAATTTCAATTTTCCCGTTGCGGACTTGGACGTTTTTAAGCGTGATGGTAGTCCATTCCGGGCAGCTGCCAATGGTTTGAAATTGGCGGCTTTGACCAAGGACATAGAGTTCTAATTTTCTAAAGCCAGGGCTGTTTTTGATCTTGGCGGTGAGGGTATATTTCCCATTGGGCAGAGGCACAAATGCTGTGGATTGGATGGTTTGAGAAAGCTGGCGCTCAAAGGGAACCTGGTCTGAAATCTGAGCAGACTTCTCTCCTATTACCTGCTTTCTTTCAGCTTGGGTATTAAAGTGATTGAGCACAGGAGAATGCGCGGAGTCTTGGCTGGGTGCATTGCCTTTAAGCACTTTGATATCCCATCCGGTGAGTTGGTCTTGCAAAGGTTTTACAGGGCTTGGAATATGTCTTCTATCGGCTTCAAAACTGCCATTGCGCACATAATTATTGTCAGTGGCAACTTTCCATTCACCAGTTGTAGCGTTTAAATGCCAGGCACTGAGTGAATTGAAAACGGGAGTATTGTCAGGGCCTTCAAAACTCAAAGGCACCCATTGATTGTAGCCTAAACCATTGCCTGCAAAATCGGCCCATCGGTCACCGCAATACAAGACTGTTTCTTGCTTGGTACCGTGGATGGTATAGTAAAATCCGGTTTGAGAAACATGGGCAAAATCGGCTTCACAACCCTTCATTACTTGCATCTTGTTGGTGGGTGTATAGGGCCCTCGAATATCATCGGCCACTAGATAATAAGCGTAGGATGCATCCCATCCATAGATATTGGAGGCACTCATATAATATCGGCCCTTGTATTTGAACAGACAGTTGCCTTCGCGGCTCTCACCTTTGAAAATTTCTTTGCAGTCAAGCAGGTTTACCTTGCCGTCTTTGACCCCAATTTCCGATACATAAATTTTGTTTCTACCTCGGCCATAAGAATAGATCAGATAAGACTTTCCGTCATCGTCCGTGAATACGGTTTGGTCTCCGGTATTGGGCGTACCAATGATGTCTTGCATGGAAATCTGGTTATGCCATTCAAAATTTCCAGTGGGTGTTGCACAAGTTGCAAAGAGCACGGAACTACCACATTGAACTACCAGGGCATATTGGTTGATCTCTTTGACATAGGCAACGCCTAATCTTCCTACCCAGGTTTTGCGGGTATGTTTAAAGAGTTCCTCCTTGGTGAGGATATTGGATTCAAATGTCCAGTTCACTAGGTCTGTGCTGCTATAGCAAGTAACGTTTTCAAAAGTGGCGTTGGGTTGTGTTATGGATGGGTCTTGGTGATAGAGTGCCGCTTCTGCATATTGCACGCCGTACCAATAGTATTTGTTGTTAAAGCGGAAAATGCCCCCGCCTTGGGAGTAAATGGGTGTGCCAGTGGTGGTAGACCAGAAACTATTGTTGGTGATTTTGTTGTTCTTTGGCTGCGCCGATGTGATCAGGGTTAGGAGGAGAAGTGGGAGGAGGAGGCGCATGTGCAACTTTCTTTTTATGAAGTTGCAGCATTTATTTGAAACTCTGGATAGTGATTATTGGGCAAAAAAATCCCGCATTATCTGCGGGACTTTCTTTTTATTACTTCTTAGCGGCTTTCTTAGGAGCTGCTTTTTTTGCTGCTTTTTTGGAGCTGCTTTCTTAGCGGCTTTCTTTGGAGCTGCTGCTTTTTTAGGAGCTGCTTTTTTTGCTGCTTTCTTAGGTGCTGCTTTCTTTACTGCTTTTTTTGGAGCTGCTTTTTTAGCGGCTTTTTTTGCTGTTGCCATTGTTTTGTTTTTTGTTATAAAATGGGTTACAACAATAAACGAATTTTGGCTTGGGATATTGTATAGGGATTGTTAATGCGGTTTTGATAGGCCATTTAAGGCTGCTCCTTGCCGTCATTGACAAATTCAAGAATATCGCCAGGTTGGCAATCCAAAGCCTTGCAAACCGCTTCTAAAGTGCTAAACCGAATGGCTTTTGCTTTTCCCGTTTTGAGGATGGATAGATTGGATAAAGTCAGGTCTACTCTTTCTGATAGTTCATTCAGAGACATCTTTCTTTTGGCCATCATCACGTCTAAATTTACAATGATAGACATAGCTTATACGGTTAAATCGTTTTCAGATTGAATTTCTACCCCTTTCTTGAAGATGCTACCAATGACATAAATCACGGCAGCCATTAGTATAAAGGCTTCACTGTCTGGCCAAAACTGGCTGAGGTTATCAACTTTAAAACCATGGTGCATTACATATTTGGAGACTTGTCTGGCTATATGACCAATGATGCCAATAGATAAAGCATAATAACTAATGAGCATGATTTTATTTGCCACATACATGCTAAATGGTTTTGCCAAGTCTAGTTTTAGTAAGATTTGAATGACCACATAGAACATGACTGTTTTTAAAATAGAGATAAATAGGATAAAGCTATACATACTATAGAAAGTCCACCAGCTTTTTTGGTACATATCACTCATGTCCAGTTTTTGGTAGAGGTGACTGACCATGGATGGTTTGAAAATGCTAAATCCAAAATTGGTGAGTAAGGCTCCTGATTCTATGGCAAGTCCTACAAAGATGATCCAGGCCAAAATGTGCAGGATGGTAAAGACGATGTTGTTTTTCTTTTGCATGATATAAGTTTTAAATGATGCAGCGAAAATAGGGAAATATTTATTGATAAACAATAAATATTTATTTTAAAGGGGGATATTTTTATTGAAGTGGGGCAGAATTAAGCTGGCGGTTGCCGATGAAATGGATTTAAAATATTCTATATAAGTATGGCAGGTGAAGTGGGATTTGATAGTATCATTTGATAGTATCACATGTAGGATTTATTGGTTGTTTTTGCTGGCGCGAGGCTATCTAGTAAACACTACAATATTGCATGTAAGTAATTGGCAGTATCCCTCATCCCTACATTCCTCAATTGATTTAGAACCGCAAACTCATCCTGTTTGGGATTTTTTTTATTCATAACCATTTCCTTGAATGCAGCAACTGCCTGATCAGGATTCAAATCAATAATATCCGTTAGAAAGTCATCCGCAGTTTTTACATTCAAACTGAATGATTGCAAATATTCAACTGGAAAGTCTTTCAAATTGTTTGTTACAATAATATTGGCATTTATTTTTATTGCCGCAGCAAGTACATGGCGGTCATCTTTATCTGGCAGTTCTAGGAAATCAATTAAACTTTGATAGTTATGTACCAATGCGTCTGGAAATACCTCATTCGCTTTTTGAATTCTTTTATTTGCATCAGTTTCTGATACACCCTTTTCCATCATTACTCGCTTCCATTCATCAAAAATATGATCACTCCATTTTGGGGTAAATAAATCATAATGCGCAAACCAGAATAAGATATCCCTGATGATTACCGGATAGATTACATTGGTATCCAACACTGCTGTAAATCTTACACTATGAATCATACAATCCGTTTTCCTCATCTGCATTCATAATATCAATGATATTTTGTTTCTGTTGCTTTTTCATTTGATTTCTGAATTGTAGGATATCATCATATTGTATTCTTCGGTGTTTACCCACTTTTGTAAATGCAATTTTTCCATCTTCTAATAGCTTTACTAAATGAGGTCTAGAGCAACCTAACATTTCAGCTGCGGCCTGTGTGGTTAGCTCTGTTGCTATAGGGACTATTGAAATTAGTTTACCTTGACCCATTGCTTTTAATATTTCCCCTAAAAGTTTTAAAGCATTGATGGGAATTTTGATCTTTTCATTTGTTTCCTCTATTTCAATTTCAGCTTGGCTAGTATTTAGTTGTTGAATAGCAGATGCTAGTGCGTTATATGATTCATGGGCAATTTTCTGGT
>CAMFKK010000133.1 GCA_945957225.1 uncultured Sphingobacteriia bacterium
GGTTGGGCTCAATACTTGCCCTACTAAAAAATAAAAAAAATGCCCGTCCTTTTAGGACGGGCATTTTAATTTTATTCAGAAAATCATCACTGTAATGCTTGGTACACTTGCACTTTGAACTTCTCGTTGATATCGCCATGGCTAGCTGGATACAATTGTAAAACAAATTGTGCCACTATCTTTTCGCGTGGGTCTATCCAATAGGAAGAGCTAAACATACCACCCCAAAAAAAGCTATCCATAGACATATAGCTTTGTCCATAATTGGAAGCCGTTACTAGTTCAAATCCCAGTCCAAATTTTACATCCTTGGTAGGATTTCTTGAGAGGTTGCCAATTTGATTGGTAGTCATCAAACGCAGACTGGCTTTGCTAATCAGGTGTTTGCCATTATAATCTCCTCCATTGAGTAACATCTGCATAAACTTTGCATAATCCAAGGCAGTTGAAACCAATCCGCCTCCTCCAGAATAAAAAGTTCCACCAACTGTATTGGGATAGTCTCTGTCAAATTGCCCATTGATCCTGATCACTGTAGGCATTGGTATAGCATGTTTTAACGCATCTTCAGTATGCAACATGGCCAAGCGCAATTGCTTTTCTTTTGGTAGATAGAAATAAGTATCGCTCATGCCAAGAGGATCAAATATATTTTTCTTGAAATAGGCGTCAAGACTCATGCCGCTCACCACTTCAATTAAATAACCCAACAAATCGGTATTTAATCCATAGGTCCATTTTTCTCCTGGTTGGTGCAAGAGTGGAAGTTTTGCTAAGGCCAACATGTTTTCTGAAAGGGTCATGCCTGCCTGCACGCCAATGCCGCCCACCACACCAACTTTGGCGCAAATAGCCGTTGTTACAGGATCACCAATTTGCGCGTATCCAATGCCAGATGTATGGGTTAATAATTCGCGAATACTGATTTCTTTTTTTGCAGGAACGGTTGTAAAACTGCTATCTACTTTATTGAATTTGTCTAATACTTTGGGCTTTTTAAAAGCAGGAATGTATTTGCTAATGGGATCGTCCAATAAAATTCGGCCCTGCTCAACCAATTGCATCACAGCCACACTGGTAATAGCTTTGGTTTGAGAAGCAATTCTAAAAATGGCATCCTTGGTCATGGGTTTGCCGGACTGCTTATTATCATATCCCAAAGCCTTGTGGTACACTATTTGACCATTTCTGGCTACTAGTCCAATGGCTCCATTGATCCAACCACTGTCAATATATTGTTGGACAATTTTATCAATCTTGGCCAATCGCTCTGCGGAAAAACCATTCTTTTCTGGTAATCCATTGATTAGGCCTTGGGCCGATGGTTGCAGATGAAAAAGGATTCCAAAACAAAACAGAAAACATAAACGGGAAAAAAACTGCATGGCATTCAAAATTTGAACACCAATTTCAAGAAGATTTAAGGGACCACCAATTTTATTTGCTTAGTAGTCTTTCAATCACCAAGGGAAAATGTTGGTGCTCCAATCCGTGAATCTTTTGTGCCAGACTATCGGCGTTATCGGCTTGTTGAATACTGCAAGTAGCTTGAAAAATGGTGGCACCCTCATCATAATGCTCGTTCACATAATGAATGGTAATGCCAGATTCTTTTTCACCAGCAGCTATCACAGCTTCATGAACCCTAGCCCCATACATGCCTTTTCCACCATATTTTGGAAGTAGGGCAGGGTGTATATTAATGATTTGATTGGGGTAGGCATTAATCAAAGTTTGAGGTATTTTCCATAAAAAACCAGCCAAAACCACAAAATTTACCCCATTTTGAAGCAATTCTGGGCAATAACCATCGCCTTTGGCAAAACGGTCTTTTTCAATCAAGAGGGTTGGAATGCCATTTTCGGCTGCAATTTGTAGCACTCCCGCGCCGGGTTTATTACAAACTATCAGCACAATTTTAATGGAAGGATGTTGTTTAAAATGGGCAATGATTTTGGCAGCATTGGAACCTGCTCCAGAAGCAAAAATGGCCAGTTTTTGGGTATTTTTGGGCAAAATACCCAGTTTTTGGAGCAATTTCTGTTCATATTTCCAGAAAAAAGCCCATTGTCCCAAAAGTGCACCAAATGCCAATAAAAGTACTTGATACCCTATTAAAAGCATCCCAATTCTGAGAGACAGCTTCCAAAGCCAGAAACTATCGGGTCCCAAACCTAACCAAGCAGCAACGTAACGGGTGATATAAGCGGTAGTGGTACCGGTTAATCCAAATGCAATGAAAATGATCCAGAATTGACGGGTACTAACCCCCCATTTTTCCTGCAGGCGTTTAAACATTTCTCAAATGTGGGATAAAATTTTGACTAATCTTTTACCGAAGAACAAATAACCCCGATTCCACAAAATCGTTTACAAATCTATGACATGAATTTGGGGTATAGTTCCACAATCCGCTGAAACGCAAGCCAGTCCTCACTAAATTTTTTTTTTAAACCTTTAGTTTTTGTCATGTTCCTGCCATATTTTTGCACCCGTTCACGGATATTTTTCCACACCAAGAACCACAGTTTGTGAATATGATATCTTATAGACGTATAGCCAAAACCCTACTTTTAAGCACAGTACTAGTTCTGGGTTCTTTTTTTGCTGGCTCAGTAGCCGCGCAGGATGGGAAAACCTTGTTCAGTACCAATTGTGCCTCTTGTCACGCTGTTCATAAGAAGTTAACTGGTCCCGCCCTTGCAGGTGTTGAAGACCGTTGGCCAGACAGAACCAAGTTGAACGCTTGGATCAAGAACAGTGCAGCCTTCCTGAAAACCGGGGATGTTTACGCCAATAACCTGTACAATGAGTACAATAAGACAGCTATGAACCAGTTTCCTGGTTTGTCTGACAAGGATATTGACGCCATTCTTGCGTATATCAAGACGGTTCCTGCTCCAGGTTCTGAAAAACCTGCTGCTGGTGCTGCGGCTCCAGTGGAAGAAGGTGACAACACATTATTGTTTGGCATCCTTACTTTGATATTGGCCGTTGTTGCCCTTATCCTATTACAGGTAAACAGCAATCTTAGAAAACTTTCTGATGAGCGCATTGGCGAGCCAGAAACTACTCCTATTCCTTTCTTAAGGAATAAGCGCAATATTGCTTTTATTGCAGTATTGCTCTTTATAGTAGGTGGTTATTTAACTACCAAGGGTGCTATGAATCTGGGTAGGAGCCAAGATTATCAACCAGAACAACCAATTTTCTACTCTCATAAAGTTCACGCAGGTGTTAATCAGATTAACTGTCTGTATTGCCATGGTGGTGCTCAAGAAGGTAAGCATTCCAATATTCCAAGTGTGAACGTTTGTATGAACTGTCACCAAGCTATTAATGAGTACAAGGGTGAAAAACTCTATACTGAAGCTGGTGTTGAAGTAGACGGTACCAAAGAAATTCAGAAGCTGTATAAGTACGCTGGATTTGAGTCAGGCAAACCTTATGACGCTACTAAGTCTAAACCAATTGAATGGGTTAGAATCCATAACCTGCCAGACCACGTGTATTTTAACCACTCTCAGCACGTAAAAGCTGGTCAGGTTCAGTGTCAAACCTGTCATGGTGAAATCAATAAGATGGATGAAGTAAAGCAGTTTGCTGACCTCAGCATGGGCTGGTGCATCAACTGTCACCGTGAAACCAAGGTTCAGTTCAAAGACAACGGGTTCTACAGCATCTACGAGAAGTACCATCAAGACCTGAAATCAGGCAAGATGGATAGCACCAAAGGTGTTACCGTAGAAGCCATTGGTGGAACAGAATGTCAAAAATGTCACTATTAATCTAGGATAACTGCATACCACTCAGGTGGTATGTTTTTGTACAATATAACAGGAGCCCGGGTTGCGCGCAAACAACCCATCGCTATCAACCAACATATTATGGAGCAAAAAAAGATCTGGCAAAGTTTTGGTGAGCTGAATCAGTCTGAAGCTTATAACAAAGACGTCAAAGACGAATTCAAGGAAGAATTACCCTTTGTTGCTGATGAAAGCAAAAGCTTCCTAGAAGCCAAAGCCCCAAGAAGGGATTTCTTGAAATACTTGGGATTTAGCACAGCCGCTGCAGCCGCAGCCGCTAGTTGCGAGATGCCTGTTAAAAAATCAATTCCTTTTGCAAACAGACCTGAAGAAGTAGTACCCGGTGTTTCTAAATACTATGCTACCACTTATGTACAGGATGGAGACGTTGTAAGCGTTGTTGCCAAAGTGCGTGATGGTAGACCCATTAAGCTGGAAGGAAATGACCTAAGCCATGTAACAGAAGGTGGTACTTCTGCACGTGTGCAAGCTGCGGTATTAGATTTATATGATACTGCCCGTTTACGTTTCCCAACCATTGATGGTAAGGAAGTAACTTTTGAGGCAGCCGACAAATCTATTGCACAAGCTTTAACTGGTTTAAGTGGTTCAGTGGTTGTTTTAACTTCTACTATCACTTCACCAAGCACCAAGGAAACCATTGCGCAATTTCTTGCAAAATATCCTGGTAGCCGCCACGTAACTTATGATGCTGTTTCTTACAGTGGTATGTTATTGGCCAACGAATTAACTTATGGCAAGAAAGCCATTCCATCTTATCATTTTGACAACGCTAAAGCGATAGTAAGCCTGGGCGCTGATTTCTTAGGTACTTGGTTGAGCCCAGTTGAATTTGCCAAGCAATATTCAAAAGGCAAAAAAATCAATGAGAAGAATCCAGAAATGAGCAAGCATATTCATTTTGAAAGTGTTGCAAGTTTAACTGGTTCTAATGCCGATGAAAAATACTTACACCGTCCCTCTGAAACAGCTGCTATTGCTGCTGCTTTATTGAGTGCGGTAAATGGTGCTGGTGTTACTGGTATCAGCAATCCTAAATTGAAAGCTGGTATTGAAAAAGCTGCAAAAGCACTTAATGAAAATAAAGGTGCGGCCTTGGTAGTAAGTGGCAGCAACGATGTTAACGTTCAAGTCATTGTCAACGCTATCAATGAAGCCGTTGGTGCTGGTGGAAAGACCATTAACTGGGCGGTTACTTCTAACTATCGCGCAGGTATTGACGCCGATTTTGCAAAATTGGTAGAAGACATGAATGCTGGTACTGTTGGCGCTTTGTTGATTGCAGGTGCCAATCCATCTTATACCTGGTTTGACGCTGACAAGTTTAATGCTGGTCTGAAAAAAGTAAAAGCAAGTATCTCTTTCAATACTAAGGAAGATGAAACTAGCGTGCTTTGTAAATATGTATTACCTGATAATCATTTCTTAGAAAGCTGGGGCGATGCCGAAGCTAAAACTGGTTATTTCTCTTTGATACAACCCACTATTTATCCATTGTTCAAAACACGTCAGTGGCAAGATAGCTTGTTGAAATGGAGTGGATCAAGTTCAGATTATCTAGCATTTGTAAAAAATTATTGGTCTGTAAAAGTAGGTGGTGAAACCGGTTGGGATAAAGCCCTTCAAGATGGTGTGATCAACCCAGCTACTGCACCTGCAGTAAGTGGTGCTGCTTTTAATAGTGCTCCAGTTGCTGCTGCTGTTGCTGCTGCAAGTGCTACTAAGAAAGGTGGTGAATTGGAATTGGTATTGTATGAAAAAGTGGGAATTGGCGCTGGTCAAGGTGCTTCTAACCCATGGTTACAAGAATTGCCAGATCCAGTTACACGTGCTACATGGGACAACTATGTAATTGTATCTCCAGCACTAGCCAAAACCTTGTTGAATATTGATTTGAACAATGGTGGTCAGGCCGATGCCTATGAAGTAAATCCTCCAAAACCAGTTGTAAAAGTTACCGTAAATGGTAAGTCTTTAGAACTGCCAGCTTTGATTATACCTGGTACTCAAGAGAATACTATTGGTATTGCAGTTGGTTATGGTAGAAGTGAAAAAATTGGTAAAGCTGCTGCGGGGGTAGGTAAGAATGCTTTCATCTTTGCTGGTTTAAGCGGAGCCACTGTAAGCCTTTCTAATACTGCTGTTAAAGTAGAAGCAACCAAAGAGAAATATCCAGTAGCCCTTACTCAAACACATAGCCGTTACGATACTGCTCAAGGAAATCGTACGGAAGTGATGAAGGAACTGACACTTGCTGAATACAAAGCCCATCCTACAGAAATCAGAGAAGAGCGTGAAGCCGAACTGAAACCTTATGGTGGCTTGGAGAAATTTGAAGGACAAGGAACCATCTATCCTGTTTATGACCGTCCAGGTGTTAAATGGGGAATGAGCGTTGACTTGAACTCTTGTAATGGATGCGGCGCTTGCGTTGTGGCTTGTAACGCAGAGAACAACGTTGCAGTAGTTGGTAAACCAGAAGTGCTTCGTGGACATGAAATGCATTGGTTGCGTATTGACCGTTATTTCAGCGGTGATATGGATAATCCAAATGTGGTGTTCCAACCAATGATGTGTCAGCACTGTGACAACGCTCCTTGTGAGAACGTTTGTCCGGTAGCAGCTACCAACCATAGCAGTGAAGGTTTGAACCAAATGACTTATAACCGTTGTATTGGTACAAGGTATTGCGCCAACAACTGTCCTTATAAAGTACGTAGGTTTAACTGGGCTGATTATACAGGAGCTGATAGTTTCCCAGATAACCAAGAAGCTGTTGTAAACGATGTGGTATTGAACATGAACGATGATTTAACCCGAATGGTGTTGAATCCAGACGTTACTGTTCGTTCTCGTGGTGTGATTGAAAAATGTTCTTTCTGCGTACAGCGTTTACAAGAAGGTAAATTGGCAGCCAAGAAGTCTAGTCGTCCTTTGGAAGATACAGATTTGAAAGTGGCTTGTCAGCAGGCTTGTCCTACAC
>CAMFKK010000134.1 GCA_945957225.1 uncultured Sphingobacteriia bacterium
AGATAGGCTCCGGTCTCGTGGGCTCGGAGATGTGTATAAGAGACAGGTTGGAATGAATGCCGTAATCATGGACAATGTGGTTCTGGGTGAAGGATCAATTGTTGGCGCACTAAGCTTTGTAAAAGCAGATGAACAATTTGCATCGCGTAGCTTAATTGTGGGCAATCCCGCAAAAAAAATCAAGGACGTTACCGATGAAATGTTGGATTGGAAAACAACTGGTACGCAATTATATCAGGCACTTCCCAAAGAAATGCAAGAACAATGGGAACCCTGCCAACCCTTGAGAGCAATTCCAAGCAATCAACCAGCGCAAGAAAGCCTTTATCAGACCTGGAATGAGTTGAAAGCTGCTGCCAAAAAAGATTGACGTAACTTTGCCGTCAACCGGTTAATAGCCACAATTTTCAAATAGTGTCAGAGAAAAACAACTTTATAGATTATATCCGCATTTTTGCACGTTCTGGTCATGGCGGACCAGGAGCTTCACACTTGATGCGTAATAAATTAACTGCCATGGGTGGACCCGATGGTGGCGATGGTGGACGTGGCGCGCATATTATCCTCAAAGGCAATAGCAATCTTTGGACCCTTTTGCACCTGCGTTATTTTAAAAACGTATTGGCTGAAAATGGTGAAAGAGGTAGCAAGAATAATTGTACGGGAAAGGATGGAGCAGATATTATCATAGAAGTCCCATTAGGAACTGTGGCAAGAGATGAAGAAACTGGAGAGATTGAAGCCGAAATTTTAGAAGATGGTCAAGAAATCATTTGGTTGCGTGGTGGCAGAGGAGGTTTGGGAAATAGCAATTTTGCAACGCCTACCAATCAAGTACCAGATCATGCTCAGCCAGGTGAACCAGGTGTAGAGGGTTGGAAAAATCTTGAGCTGAAAGTATTGGCAGACGTGGGTTTGGTGGGATTTCCAAATGCAGGAAAATCTACCTTATTGTCTGTACTTACTGCCGCAAAACCCAAAATTGCTAACTATGCATTCACCACATTAGTTCCGCAATTAGGTATGGTGGAATATAGGGATAACAAATCTTTTTGTATTGCCGACTTACCAGGTATTATTGAAGGTGCCGCAGAAGGAAAGGGATTGGGACATCGTTTTCTGCGTCATATTGAACGCAATTCAGCCTTATTGTTTTTGATTCCGGCAGATAGTGATGATCACAGAAAAGAGTTTGAGATTTTAAGAAATGAATTATTAGAATACAACCCTGAACTGCTACAAAAAGACTTTGTTATAGCCGTTAGTAAGTCTGATATGTTGGATGATGAACTAAAAAAAGAAATCATTAAGGAATTACCCAAAGGCATTCCTATTGTCTTTATTTCTTCTATTACCAATAAAGGATTGACTGAATTAAAGGACTTGCTTTGGGATACTTTGAATAAGCCACAAAAATAATTGACTAATTAAGTAGTTGATTTACAATAGATTAAACCCTGTTAACTTTTAGCTAACAGGGTTTTTATATTTTTTGGGGGTTACCTTTCTTTCAATTGAGTATTAACTGTTGTAACAGCGACCGAGGATGTACATCTTTAAATACCGGTCAATCTCGCTGATTTGCACGCTTCGAAGCTACGCTTCACCATCTAAGAAAATTGCTTGTTGTATTTGACGACTGCCGACTGCCGTGTCATGAAGATTTTTTTATCGTCACAAATTTATTAATTGAAAAATTACAACATCATGAAAAACCAAACATTGAACACCATCGCCAAAAGAATTTTCTTGGGTAACATTGTTGCCGCTATGTTTATTCTTTCAGCAAACGCAACCACAGTAAATAACAAGTCTTGGGATATTGATCCTACAGGCAAAAAAGCAGAAGTAAAATTTGTAGGCTCAGCTTCTGAGAACCTGTTTTTCAACGTAAAATACAGCAATGAAACTGGTGCAAATTTTAAAGTATTTGTTCTAGACGAAAACGGTGAAACCTTGTTCCAAGAGCGTTACAACGATAAGAATTTTGACAAAAAATTCATGTTCCCAGGTAACCCAGACGTAAGCAAATTGACCTTCTTAATTCAATCTGATAAAGGATTGTTCAAAGAAATCTTTGACGTAAAAGTAATTACCCATGTTGTTGCTGAAGTAAGCGTTAAAAAAGGATAATTAGTAAGTAGTAGTATATGAGAAAAACCCCGCATCAGTATTGGTGCGGGGTTTTCTGTTTATAGTATTGCATTAATTACCTAATAGCTTAAGGGCCATGGCTATAGATCTATTTATCTTCTATAGGACTAAGTAATACAGCCTGGGTGTTGACGCCTTTATTAAAACCTCTAAGTACCAAGGTATAAGACTTACCTGCAGTTGCATTAAAACCAGGTAACTGTGTTATCAAAACATTGGTTCCTGCTACCACGGCAGAAACGCTAAATGGCCCTGGATCTATGGCAGTATAAGAAACATAAGCACCTGTGTTTTTATGATCCAAATAGGTTCTACTAGTAAATAATTTATTAGAGGTATTTCCCGCTTTAATAATATCAAGTGAAGGAGTGCCACTTACATAATTAAAAAATCGTACAAAAGCTTTTCCTGCTGGCGGATCAGTACGGTCATCCTGAAAAATATCGCCTTTTAAAATAGCTACAGAATCATATACAATGGCTGAATAATGATTGTTAGCAGCCAGGGCAATATTACCTGCTAATAAAATATTAGCTGTTGTTGCCTGATTTACAGACAAAGAAGTAGCAGCAGCATTAATAGACTGATAACCTGAAGGTCCTGGATAAGATACATTTCCTACAACCAAGGCACTATTTAAATATAGGTCCATGGCGCTAGAGTTGGGAGACAGATTAATAAAACGCAAACTAGCCGATGATTGGTCATTAGATTTTTTACAAGAAATACTCAAAAAGATACATAGTACTGCTGCAACTGATAGAATGTGATTTTTCATTGATGCTTTTATAAATGATGGGAGTGTAATATTAAGGTATTTTTAATGCACAAAAAAGCCCCGAAAAAATCGGGGCTTTGATTATTTAGAAAGCATTGAAAATCAAAATTATCCAACTGCTTCACTCTGCATGCTCTTTGAGCTTTTCTTCCTGTCCTCTTCATTTAGGATTACTTTACGCATGCGGATATTTTTGGGAGTCACTTCAATACACTCGTCTTGTTGAATGTATTCCATACACTCTTCCAAAGTGAATTGCAATTTTGGTGTAATTCTAACGCTGTCATCACTACCGCTTGCACGGTGGTTGGTCAGCTTCTTCATTTCAACTGCATTTACATTCAGGTCACCTGGCTTAATATGTTCGGCTATAATTTGTCCAACATATACTTCTTCACCCGGTTCAATAAAGAAAGCACCACGATCCTGTAATTTATCAATTGAATAAGCCGTGGTGGTTCCTTGGAATTTAGAAATCAACACCCCATTATTTCTTCCTGGGATAGGCCCTTTCCAAGGTTTGTATTCAATAAAGCGGTGGGCCATTACTGCCTCACCAGCAGTGTTGGTTAACATTTGAGAACGAAGACCAATCAAACCTCTTGAAGGAATTTCAAACTCCAAGTGTTGCATTTGACCCTTGCTTTCCATGATCTGCATTTCACCCTTACGTTGGGTAACCAAATCAATTACTTTACCGCTGAATTCAGAAGGAACGTCAACAACCAAATTTTCATAAGGCTCGTGTTTCTTACCATCAATGGTTTTTACCAATACCTGAGGATTACCTACAGTTAATTCATATCCTTCTCTGCGCATGGTTTCTACCAAGATACCCAAGTGCAAGATCCCGCGTCCAAATACTAAGAAGCTATCAGCACTATCAGTATCTTCTACGCGCAATGCCAAGTTCTTTTCGGTTTCCTTCATCAAACGATCACGCAAGTGACGTGAGGTAACAAACTTACCATCCTTACCAAAGAAAGGTGAGTTATTAATGCTGAAAGTCATGCTCATGGTGGGTTCATCCACACTGATGGTTGGTAAAGCTTCTGGATTGTCAATATCAGCAATGGTATCACCAATATTAAAATCTTCCAATCCAACCACGGCGCAAAGGTCACCGGAAAGAACTTCTGTTACTTTGCGTTTACCCATGCCTTCAAACACGTATAATTCTTTTACTTTATTTCTTTTGAAAGTACCATCAGCAGCAACTAATGCAATGTTCTGGCCTTCTTTGATGGAGCCACGGGTTACTTTACCAATGGCAATCCTTCCTAAGAATGAAGAATAGTCCAAAGAAGTAATCTGTAATTGCAAAGTTCCTTCGTTTACTTTAGGAGCAGGAACATGCTTGATAATACCATCCATCAATGGAAGAATATCTTCTGTTTTGGTCAGGCTATCATTAAACCAACCATTCTTACCACTACCATAATAGGTAGGGAAATTCAATTGTTCTTCTGTTGCGTCTAAGTTGAAGAAAAGTTCAAAAACTGCATCGTGCACTTCATCAGGACGACAGTTTTCTTTATCTACTTTGTTGATTACCACAATAGGGTGCAGATTCAGGTGCAGGGCTTTTTGTAATACAAAGCGAGTTTGAGGCATTGGTCCTTCAAAAGCATCCACTAAAAGGATTACCCCATCGGCCATTTTCAAAACGCGTTCTACTTCACCGCCAAAATCACTGTGGCCGGGAGTATCAATCACATTTATCTTAACTCCGTTATAGGTAACGGCTGCATTCTTACTGAAGATAGTGATACCACGTTCTCTTTCAAGATCGTTGCTATCCATAATCAATTCTCCGGTATCCTGGTTGTCGCGGAATACCTTGGTAGTTTGCAAAATGCGGTCTACCAGTGTGGTTTTGCCATGATCCACGTGGGCGATAATGGCAATGTTTCTTATTTCCATGTAAATTTTTAAGGCTGCAAAGGTACGGCTTTAGTCCCGAGGGGCAATGGGCAAACCAAAACTTAACAGCTTTGGTTTAGACCCTCACATAGATTTTACGCTTGTCTAAGAACCAACCAACGCTCCAACAGAGTAGCATAAAGGATACTGCAAAGGCTAAAGAGCCCCAATAATCTCCTACATGAATAAAGATATTACTATATAACCAGCTGAATAAGTTAGAATTATCACCAGCTGGGATTAAATATAACAGAATTACCAAGATTTCAGATAAGAGGTAAACAAAAAGTGGGTTTTTGCCCAATACCTCAAAGAAATAAGCGTATTTGGTGCGTTTTTTGAACTCAATTAAATAGATAATAGCTGATAAAATCACACAATCCAAGCCAACGGTGATTAAAACAAAGCTAGAAGTCCAAAGCTTTTTATTGATAGGGAAGCTCATATTCCAGCAGTAAGCCAGAAATAAAAGCAAGGCGCCAATCAATAATAATTTGGCCAAACCTTCATAATCCTTACCCTTTTTCTGTACATATTGACCTACTAAGAAACCTCCCACCACATTGGCCACGGCTGGCATGGTACTCAATAGACCTTCTGGGTCAAAGGCAATACCCTCACCATGGTATAAATGAGACGCTCCAAATAACCAGAGATCCAGTTTTTGACCCGCATTTCCTGTAATACTTAGGGGGTCTGATGGGTCTCCAAACCAAAAGCAGATTCCCCAATACGCTAATAAAAAGCCAATACTCAGGAATAAAGAAAATTTGGGTTTGAGATAATGTAACATCAAAGAAGCAATGCCATAACATAGAGCAATCCTTTGCAAAACTCCCAGGATTCTTGTATTTGAGAAGGGTTTTAACATCCACTGTCCAGTTTCATCTGTTTCTACAAAGGGGAACCAATACATCAAGTATCCTAGCAAGAAAATCAGCGCCGTACGTTTGAAAATCTTTACAAGTATCACAGATTCAGGCATCCCCTCCCATCTTGGCATTACAAAACTCATGGCATTTCCTACAGCAAATAAGAAAGAGGGAAAAACCAAATCCGTAGGGGTAAATCCATGCCATGCTGCATGGTGCAAGGGGGCAAATGTAGGGTCACCACCAGGAGTATTTACAATAATCATCAAACAAATGGTCATACCTCTGAACACATCCAGAGAAAGAAATCGCTTAGAATTACTCATACGGCAGTTTTGCAGCTACCAATATACTTAATTTATCATTTCACCACATACCAATGGCTTGTTCAAGAAATTCAGCTAATTTGATGCAGATTTAAATAAACAAATACCATGCTGAAAAAGATTTCCTTTTGGCTATTGGTTGCATTCTATCTATTTGCAGGTGCCAACCATTTTGTACATCCTGAATTTTATGATGGCATGATTCCACCTTATCTGCCCTGGCATGGACTTATCAATACTGTTTCTGGAGTATTAGAAATGTTATTTGCTGTCTTATTACTCATACCTTCTTTAAGATCCAAAGCAGCCATTGGCATTATCTTATTATTAATTGCCTTTATTCCCGCGCATATTTATCATATTCAAATGAAAGGCTGTTTAACTGGGCAACCCTGTATTCCTGAATGGGCCACTTGGTTAAGATTATTGGTATTTCAACCCATCTTTATTGCATGGTCTTGGTGGTGCAGAAAATAAAAAACAAACACATGAAATTTTTAAAAATCATTCTTGGTTTATTGATAGTATTAGTGGCCGTCTATTTTGTAGGACCAGTTCCCAGTAAACCCATCTATGATAAGTCTTTGCCCATGGTTCCTACCGAATCAGCAGCGCTAGAAACTTATATCAAAAAGGAAGAGTCCAAACACAAAGTCAAGAAAGACAATGAAGCCCAAATTATTTGGGCCGATAGTAGCAAAAAGAAAACACCATATGCC
>CAMFKK010000135.1 GCA_945957225.1 uncultured Sphingobacteriia bacterium
GAGAATCATTTCTTCATAAGCTTTGTAAGTGATATTGACAATATTGTAAGTCATACCATCCTTAATTTGATCAACCTGATTGGCAGAAAGCTCTTTGTTTAATTGCTCCAAATATTGGGTATGCAATTTTCCCAAGGCAAAAGTTCTAGATTGCTCAATTGCAGCTATGTCCAATTTTGCCTGTTCTTTGTCTGTATTTGTCTTGGCCAATTTAATTTTGGCGTTAGCAGCATCATGAATTTGTCCCAGTTGCATATATTGAGATGCAACTATGCTTTCCACCCTATAAAATTTGGCAGAATCTGCAATTGCTAAAGGTGCCACTATTTTATAAGACCGCTGATGAATGACAAGTTGATAATCTGGGGTTGGTGCTGGAGATGCTTCTTTTACCTGTGCATTTAATTGCAACAGAGACAGGAAAATTCCTGCAAAAAAGACAATGGGGGATTTGGTTTTCCTAAGCATCGTTTGGCAAGTTTACAATCGGCACACAACCCTTTTACAAATTGTGTTCGTAAAAATAACATAGCCCTATCTCTAGACAATGTAAGGTTTGACTATAATGATGGAATATTTCACTATTTCGGTGAACAAGCAATCTTGGCAACTCAATGGGTATTGATCTTTAAAAAACCAGGTTCCAATCCAGGAGATGTTATTTTTACCTCTATTATTCCAGATTTCTTATCTGATTGTATAATAGCTAAACACTTGCCTTTATAAGCAGGATATGGATTTGATTGAAAAGCATTGGTGGTTGCTTGGAATCCATTATCCATGGCCTTTAGGCTACCTACACCTTGAACTGTGACTTTGATTGGCTTGTCTGAATCCGGCACCAATTGTCCATTCTTATCCAAGACCTGAATGGTTAAATAACATAGGTCTTTGCCGTTAGCATGGATTATATTCCTATCTGCCTTGACTTCTATGCGATAAGCCGGACCCGCCGTTTTAATTTCCTTAACCTGTATTATTTGCCCATTTTTCCTAGAAATTGCTTTAAGTACCCCCGGTTCAAATGGTACGCGCCACATGAGGTGCAAATCCTCCATTTGTTTGCGTTTGATTCCCAAAGATTTACCATTTAAAAACAGCTCCACTTCATCCGCTTGGTTGTAATAGGCCCAAACATCTATGGTCTTCCCTTTTTCCCAATTCCAGTGCGGAAATAGGTGTAATATGGGTTGATTGGTCCATTCGCTTTGGTACATATAGTAAACATCTTTGGGAAACCCTGCAAGGTCTACTATACCAAAATAAGCGCTTCTGGCAGGCCACGGATATGGGGTAGGTTCTCCCAAATAATCAAATCCTGACCAAACAAAGAGCCCAGAAAGAAATGGATATTTTTTAATGAGTTTCCAAGTTGCTTCATGAGTACTTCCCCAATAAGCCGCCACATGGTCATAAGCCGATACCGAAAAATCTGAATTCCCTTTTTCCACAGTTTTAAACTTGGAACTTTCTGGCCAATATCTGAGACTATCGGATGGTTGATCATAATGCCCCCTACTAGCCAAACCCGACACATTTTCTGCACCAATAAATTTTTGACCAGGATATTTTTGGGGAAAGTCTTCATAGGCTTCAATATGATAATTAAAGCCAAGCACATCTAAAGCCCCTGATTGATAAATAAAATTCTTTTTGGGATCTGGTTCGGTTAATGCGCATGTAACGGGTCTGGTACTGTCTAAGGATTTAACAATCCCTACTAATTCCTTTGTCAATTTAATACCAGTACTATCAAACTGTTCTCTAATTTCATTCCCAATACTCCATAGAATAATAGAGGGATGGTTTCTATCTCGCTTTATTTGGTCTTCTAAATCTCTTTGATGCCATTTTGGAAAATCACTATAATAGTCAAATTTGTTTTTCTTTTTGTTCCACATATCAAAAGCTTCATCCATAACCAAGAATCCCATTTGATCACAGAGATCCAATAGTTCTCTAGCAGGTGGGTTATGGGCAGTTCTAATAGCATTGGCCCCCATTTCCCGTAAGATGCGCAACTGTCTTCTCAGTGCCGAAACATTCACGGCAGCGCCTAATGCACCAAGATCATGGTGCAAGCAAACACCTTTAATTTTTAAGGGTTGGTCATTTAGATAAAATCCTTGGGCTGCATCAAAATGAAATTTTCTAATTCCAAATACGGTTTCATAATGATCCAATAAATTATTCCCTTGATAAACCGATGTTTTTATATGATAGAGGTTTGGTGTTTGAATAGACCATAAAGAGGGTTGCTTTACTTGAAAATTTTGCTGTATTTGATTGGCGCCTTTTTGAACGGTCAATTCAGTAGATTGCTCTGAAACTGGTCTATTACCCTGATCAAATAAAACAGAGAAAACCGTAATTTTCTCCGATGTAAATGCATGAGATTGAATGTCTAAAGACAATTGCACGCTTGCCAATTTGGAATCAACCATTGGGGTTGTTACAAAACTGCCTTCATAGCCTACGGCGATAGGATCTGTAGTAACCAGCCTCACATTTCTATAAATTCCAGAACCAGTATACCATCTTGAATTGGGTTGTGCAGAATTATCTGCCTTGACCAAGATTTTATTTAGCTTTTCACCAAATACCAAATGGTCTGTTAGTTCATATTGAAATGAGATATAACCATTGGGTCTTTTACCCAATAAATGACCATTGATCCATACTTCTGAATTTCTATAGATACCATCAAATTCAATATAAATTCTTTTACCCTTTGAGGTATTGGGCAAATGGAAGGTTTTTTGATACCATCCGATGCCACCGGGCAAAGCGCCGCCCAATGTTGTAGCAGGTGCTTTTTCACTAAAGGGTAATTCAATACTCCAATCATGTGGCAGGTTGATGCTTTTCCACTTTCCAGTTGGTATTGAATCTGACAATTGAAAACCCCAAGACTCGTTAAAATCTTTGACTACTCTTTGGCCTATAGCTGCTCCTGCCAATAAAAAGCATAAAAAAGAAAGCCAGATTTTGGATAAAAATGGTTGCATGTTCAATTATTTCAAGTTGGGTTCAATAAAACCAACTTTTGTTTTTCCTAGATCTTTTGAAGTGGCTACAGCAATACCGCGTTGGTCTGCTTGATTGGTAGCACAATAAAAATGGTATACTATGCCTTTGTATTTTAATACATAGGATTTGTGTGCGTATTTATTATCATAGGGTTCAGAAGAATTTACAAGGTCTGCGCCATTCCAATCCGTCCAGTTTACAAGGTCATAGGAACAAGCAAATCTATTAAATGCGTCCTTTCTTCCTTCCCAAAAAGCCCCATAATAAAACATGACCCATAGATCACCCATTTTTTGTACAATAGCGTCTCCCGTAATGCCAACAGGATGTTGCATAATTGGTGTATCTAAATAGCGTTTCCAATGAACCATATCATTGCTCAAAGCCATTCCTATTCTTTCAAACCACCTGATTTTTTTATTGCCATTTGAACTATCGCCATTGGCATTATAAAACATGATAAAGGGAGCGCCTAAGGTTTTGTTCTTATCCCAAATAATACTGCTTTTATATTCTTTTTTGTTTTCCCACCAACGCGCGTCAGAATCATTTGATTTTAATACTGGAGTACCAAGCACTTCCCATTCTTTTACCTGATGAGGAGAGGATGCAGTACTGGCAATCCCTATTGATAATTCTCCCGCTTCATAACCTTTGTCTTTACCCCCTATATAAGACATCCAATACTTACCATCATATTTTTCCAATGTATAAGAGCCCTCCCATTTTGGGTCTTGCAATGCCATGTATCCAGCCCTTTGATGTGCATCCCAACGGCTACTATCTTTTGAATAAGATAGAATTTTACCCAAACTGGTCCATTGAAGCAAATCCTTACTTTTAGCCAAATAGGTTTCATAACCTTTGCCATCAAACAAGATATAACTCATAAACCAATCCTTTCCTTTTCTAAACACGGTAGGACAATCAATTTTTTTTCCATTGTCTTGGGGTACTACTACCATGCCATATTTGAATGGGGTTTTGACTTCTTCATATACTTTAACCATCTCTGCATGAGTCACTGACTTTTTTGCAACTTGCCCATGAGTAATGGAGAGTACAAAAATACCTACCAAAAGGCTGCTATATTTGATCAAACGCATCACGGTTTTTTAACTATAAAATGATAATTTCCAGAACCAATACTCAAGACAATTTTATCTAATTTTCTTTCCAATATTTTAATTTCTGAACCATTAGAAACCAATTTTCCTGACTCCAAAACCTGATCAGTTTGCTTGGCCGGAATTTCAACTAAAGCGCTAGTATTGGCTGGAATTTGAAGGTCTAAATCAAAATCCTGTCCTTTTTTCCAAGCTGATTTAATCATTCCATGAACGGATTGATAGTGAGCTGTTACTTGTTTAAGATCTCCCACCACTTGTGGTCTAATTATTATTTGTTTAAACCCAATGCCATCTTTACTTTGACTTATTCCACCCAATCCTTCATAGAACCATTCCATTAAATGCCCCAACATAAAATGGTTATTAGAAACATTTGGCAATGCCTGCCAACTTTCCGTTAAGGCGGTTGCTCCATGTGCCAATTGATAACCATAACCAGGCACATCATTCCTATTATTCATCTTAAATATGATATCGCTTCTTCCTTCTTGATCCAAGGCTTTTAATAAATATCTATACCCTATATCGCCAGCAGTTAATGCATAATTGCTTTGTTCAATATCTGCCACAATATTATTGACAACTGCTGTTCTATTTTCTGGCGCTACCAAATCCATATAAACAGCCATAGCATTGGCCGTTTGACTTCCACTAGCATATTGGTTGGTAGTATTTTTAAAGAAAGCCTCATTAAAAGCCTTTTTCACGTCTGCACCCAGTTGCAGGTATCTTGTATGGTCTTCTTTTTTTCCAAGCACTTGGGCTATTTTACCAATGATAACTATATCATGATAATAAATAGCTGTTGCAGTAACACCCTTTGGCGTTAATTGTGATTCACCTGGTCTTGCTGGCCCCAAGTCAAACCAATCACCCAATCCATGTGATAGCAAATGATTTTCCGATTTTCTATCTAAATATGCCACATAGCGTTGCATCATCTCATAGCTTTCTTCCAATACCTGCTTATCTGCATACCATTGATACAAGTACCAGGGTAATAAAATAGCATTACTACCCCATTCAGGGGAATCCCTAAACCCTTTTTCAAATTGCACATACTCTGGCGCTATATCGGGTATCAATCCATCTTCTGTTTGTGCCATTTGCATGTCACGTATAATTTTTCTGCATAGGCTAGCTATATCATATTCAAATTTAACTGAAGCTCCTACCAAATGTGCCTCTTCTAGCCAACCCAGTTTTTCTCTATGTGGACAATCAGTAAACACACTTGCCATATTACTTTTGATGGCCCAGTCAATTAACTGATTGGTTTGATTGAATAATAAATTTGAGCTTTGAAAACTGCCTAGTTCTTTTGCGGCATTTCTGGTATGCAATCCTTTAATGTCTAATACAATGGGTAAATGTTTTGGATTGGGTTCTCCAGGTTGCTTTGCAGATTGCACCTGCACATATCTAAAACCATAATAAGTAAACTTGGGTTGCCACACTTCAATGCCATTCCCTTTTAATACATAGGTATAATAGCTAGGACTACCAGTTGCTTTTTGATTGACAGTTCCGTCTTCATTGAGTAATTCTGCTGTTAAGATTTTTACCGTATCACCTTGTTTACCTTGAACTGAAATCTTAGGAATCCCACTCATGTTCTGTCCAAGATCATAAACCAAGAAATGGTTAGGTAATGATCTTACTGAAATAGAGGAAAAACTTTTCATGATTTTTAAAGGCTCGGCCATTTGCCATTCCAATGCGGGACCAGTTGATAAAAAAACGGATTGCCATTGTTTATCATCAAATCCAATTTGATTCCATCCCCTTTGTTCTAAATTGGCATCATAATCTTCCCCGCCATAAATACTACTGAAATAAGTGGGTGATGGTGCAGTTTTCCAACTCTTGTCAGAAACAATATCTTCAGTAGAACCATCCACATAAATCAAGGATAGCCTACAAATCATTTTGGGATAACCATATGCTCCAGTTAGTTTACGGTACCTTTCTCTTGGCTGATAAAAAAATCCGTTACCCAATTCAGCTCCCAAACAATTCTCCCCATTTTTCAAATAGGATGTTAAGTCAAAGCCAACATACAAAGCATGCTTACTATATTGAGTCCAACCCGGATCAAGAAAATGATCTCCTATTTTCTTACCATTGATACTCATTTCAAAATGTCCCAATCCTGAAACATATAAAACAGCTTCTTTGATCTTTTTAGTAATTGCAAATGATTTTCTAAACATGGGCAAGACATCCTTTCCCGGCCCCCATACTTTTTTACCGTTACCGTGCACGGCTGGAATAATTTTGGAAGAATCGGGCAATAAGGCATACGCTATCCACTGGGCATTTTTCCAATCTGACTGATCCAATAAACCCATTCTCCATGTTGCAATGGCAGACCAAGAACTGGTATTGCCCTTATTATCTTTTACCTGAACTTTCCAATAATATTTGTTGTTTGAAACCAATTCCTTACCCTTATAGATAACTTGATTGGATTGATTAGCATTAACCCAACCGCTATTCCAAATAGTCCCCTGATTTTTAACCAATAACAGGCTATCTTCTGAGACTAAAATTTGATAGGCAATTTGTACCACATTTCTTTGTTTAGAAATTAAATTCC
>CAMFKK010000136.1 GCA_945957225.1 uncultured Sphingobacteriia bacterium
GGTTTAACTTTAACTAAGAATCTAGCACCATGTTATTGCAAGTTCATCCAGTTAATCCCAATCCCAGATACCTTAAAATGATTGTGGACTGTCTACAATCGGGCGGTATCATCATTTATCCTACTGATACCATTTATGGATTGGGTTGTGATATTACCCAACACAAAGCCATTGAAAGGATTGCTAAAATCAAACAGGTAGACCCCTCCAAAGCACAATTAAGTTTTGTTTGTTATGACTTAAGTGACTTGAGCAAATACACCAAGAGTATTGGAACACCTTTGTACAGAATGCTGAAGAATCATTTACCAGGTGCTTATACCTTTATTCTACCCGCCAGTAAGGAAGTTCCCAAACTCTTACAGAGCAAAAAAAGCACCATTGGTTTGAGAATCCCCAATAATCAAATTGCCAGAACCATTGTTCAAGAACTAGGTCATCCCATTCTATCTGCTTCTTTACCCGGAGTCATGGTAGAAGAGTACACAGATCCTGAGTTGATCTATGAGAACTTCAAAAATCAAGTTGATATTGTAGTAGATGGAGGTATTGGAGGCATGGTTCCCTCTACCATTGTTGACTGCACCAAGGAACACTATGAATTAATCAGAGAGGGTGCTGGTGTTTGGGAAGAGTAATGCATCTTGAATCAGCCCACAATTCCTAAATCCTATTTCAAACCAATCCTATGTTCATCCAAAGCTATTCCTTAGATTTAAGGATGCTATTTAGAGCAATATTTTTCAATTTATGCTTCTTCCTGAACTTTGGCTATCATCAGGCTCAAGCACAGACCCCTTCACTTATACATTTTGAAGTGGGTTCTGGTTTGCCCAGCAATGAGGTCTATGATTTAAAAATAGATAGCAAGGGTTTTCTTTGGGTAGGTACTTCTGAAGGATTGGTAAGATATGACGGTAATAGTTTCATGTTATTGAATCATGCAAAATCAAGGGGTAATGCGGTAACAGGAATTTTAGAAGACAAAACCGGAGCCATTTGGTGTCATAATTTTAACGGTCAGATTTTTCATACCAACGCTGATTCGGTAATAAGATTTTTAGATTGGGAGCCGTATTATAAAAATCAACTCACAGAATTTACATTTGATCAAACGGGTCGTTTGTTAGTAAACAATAACTTAAATCATATTTATCGTTTTAATCTTGAGAACAAAAAGGTTACTAAAATATTTGAAGCCAATTCCATCAAAGAAGCCATTGCTACCATGCATGATGGTTCAGTATTGTTTACTCAGGTTGATAAAGGAATTATTTCTGAGGTAGGTGAAAAAACAATCACAATGGTTCCTTTTTTAGATGAGCATGGTCAATCCTTAAAAGACTTTAAATTATTAAATCAGTTTAGATTCTATACTTCCTTTAAGAAACAACAGACAATTGCTTTTCAGAGAAGAAATCCTATTGATCCAAAACCCTATTTATTTTTTTATAAGGCCCATACAGTTCGTGTGCACCCTGTAACGGCTTGGTTACAACAAAAAAGGCTATTCCCACTTTCTGCCTTTGATGACGATGAAGGAAACCTTTTTATTGGTACTGAAAATGGGTTGATTTGGTTTAAACAGCAATCTGGCAAATATGTATGGATGAACCATTTTCTTCAATCAGAAGCCATTTCAGCAATCTCCAAAGGAAAGGAAGGCGGGTACTGGGTTGCAACTTTAAAAAATGGCATCTATCAAATTCCCAATTTACAATTATATGCTTCCAACGGTTTTGAAATGGGTTTAAAAACAGAAGGAGTTAGTCATCTGGCCATTGATAAAAAACATGGTAATATCTATGCGGCATCTTTGGCAGGGGAATTGTTTGAATATCGCAAGCAATTTACCAAGCAAAAAAAATTTCAACAGCAGTATGAAAGAAATATTCAAGCCATTGAGTTTGACACGGCTACCAATGAATTATACCTCTCTAAACTCACTACCGAAAAACTGAATCCTACAACTGGAAGATTTACAGAAATCAAGTTTGCTGCTTCAGCAAAAGATTATTTTTTCAGAAAAGATGGTGTCATATTTTATTCTGGGGGTTTATTAATTGCCTCTTTTCCTGAAAACAGAAAAGACCTTTTTGATAAAGTTGTCAAAGAGTTTCAGTTGGATCCCAAGTTAATGGCTAAAGAAACTGGTGGGGGATTCTATAATTTAAATTTATACCAACAACGAAACCGCGGATTATGGTATCAAGAAAATGAACAAAGGTTATGGGTTGGTTTTGTAGACGGATTACAATATCATCAAAATGGCAACTGGGTAAAATTAAAAGATCCTCAAACCGGAGAACCCATCAGCGCACACCATTTTATTGCATTATTAGATGGAACTATTTGTATTGCTACCGTTGATCAAGGTCTATATTTTTTTAATAATGGACAATTTAAAAAGCATTTAAGGGTACAAGATGGTCTAATTAATAATAAAATCAAGGGATTGTCCTTTGATCTAGAACATATCTGGATGCTGATGCCCAATGGTGCACAAGCGTATGAAATAGCAACTGGAAAATTGAAAAAAGTCATGATTGCTAGTGACCTTCCCAAACAAGAAATATTTGACCTAGAAGTTTGGAAGGATACCGTATACTTAGCAACTTCAAAAGGAATTCTCTATTTTCCCAAATCAATTCAAACATCAAATACCGTAAGTCCTTATGTTGCAATAAGCGCCTTATTGGTTGATGGAATTCAATATCCATTAACCAATAAACTAGACCTTCCATCTGCTACCAGTAATATCACCATTACCCTTTTAGGAGCTGCATTAAAAAGCGGTGGTAATTTTCAATACCAATACCGTTTATTAGGTACAGATAGTACTTGGGTTAGTCTAAAAGCTTCTGAAAACCTGGTGCGTTTTACTTCCTTACCTGCTGGTAAATATATATTTGAATCAAGGGTGATTAATGAAGACGGAATTGTAAGCAAGACAAAAGCAGCTATTCAATTTAATATTGACGAGTATTGGTTTAAAAAATGGTGGTTTGTTGTGATTCTATTGGTAGGAATTATAGGGGCAGGTATTTACTTTTTCATGTTGCGAATTAATGTCTTAGAAAAAAAGAACCAAGAAGAAAAAGAAAAAGTGCGGGTGCTGGAGCAAATGCGTCACTCTCAATTAAGTGCTTTAAAAGCACAAATGAATCCCCATTTTATGTTTAATGCACTCAATTCTATTCAAGAAATTATCTTGATGAACAATAAGCGGGAAGCCAATATGTATTTAGGCAAATTTGCTGACCTAATGCGCATTACACTTGACCAAAGCAATAAAAACGCCATATCCTTAGAAGACGAGTTAAAATCACTCCTACTCTATCTAGAATTGGAAGCCCTAAGGTTTGAAACCCATTTTCAATATAAAATTGAAGTAGATGACCAGATTTTTGCCCCGGATATTCTTCTTCCTGCCATGTTAATCCAACCATATGTTGAAAATGCCATCAAACATGGTTTATTGCACAAACAAGGTGAAAAGCAGTTATTGGTCCATTTTAAACTGGAAAATGAAGAAACCTTACTTTGTACCATCACTGATAATGGAATTGGGAGAAAAAGATCGGCCGAGATTAATCAATTAAGGGCTAGAAAACATACCAGTTTTGCCACTGGAGCTACTTTGAAGCGTTTGGAATTGCTGAATTATGGAAATGAACAAAGAATTACGGTGAATTTTGAAGATTTAAAGGACGAAAGAGGGCAGGATTCAGGCACAAAAGTGCTATTATTCATCCCAATTGTGGTCTAAATTACGGTGCACAAACTTATAACGACCTTTTACAAACTTGAGCTTATTTGTAAACAGGCTACTCCCTACTTTCACGTCAGTATCAATAAACGTGGGGGAATTGAAATCCTAAATCCTCTGAGCAATCGGAGGCTTTATTTTTAGAAAGGCTATAAGAAACCATATTTTTAGGATAATGTTGAAAGCAATAATTGTTGACGATGAGGCCAAGGCTAGAAGAATCTTGGAAAGTTTCTTGGTAGACTATTGCCCTCAGGTTCAAATTATGGCCCTGACAGAAGACATTCCCACTGCCGTTAAAGCCATCCAAAAATTCAAACCAGATATTGTATTCCTAGACATTGAAATGCCTGGCTATAATGGATTTCAATTATTAGAATTCTTTGAAGAAATTGATTTTGAAATCATTTTTACCACGGCCTATAGTGAGTTTGCACTAAAAGCATTTCAGGTTAGTGCTATAGATTATCTCCTAAAACCCATTCAGATTGACCAATTAACAGCTGCAGTACAAAAAGTAGAAAAAATTCATGGAAATTCTTTGATCCGTCAACGTTTGCAAACCTTACAAAGCAATCTTGAGGAATATATTATCAAAAAAGTGGTAGTCCCATTGAGCGAGGGCAGCTTATTTGTAGAATTAAAAGATATCCTCTATCTAAAAGCCGATGGAAGTTATTGCAATATTTTTTTCAAAGACGGGTCTAAAGTAGTAGTCAGTAAAACCGTTAAGGACTATGAAGAACAACTAACCCCAGAAGAAGGCTTCTTTAGAATTCATAGATCCTACCTGATTAATAGTAGTTATGTAACCAATTTTGCCTCTGACTATTTTGATGTTACACTGGTGAATGAGATTACACTCAATGTATCGCGTGACCGCAGGGTGGAATTCATGCAATACATGAAAAATAGACCATTGGCTATTTAGTTAGGACATCTCCTTTGCTGCAGGTAAAATACGGTAACTCTTTCTATGGTGTTCACAAAGGCCATGAACCAGAATAGCATCTCTATGGTCTTTTGTTCCGTACCCTTTGTTCTTACACCATTGATACATGGGGTAGGAAGCGTGTAAATTTTCCATATAGCTATCGCGATGTGTTTTGGCTAGAATACTGGCAGCGGCAATACTGGTAAATTTACCATCGCCCTTGACAATACAATGGTGGGGAATGCCAAAATAGGGGCTAAACCTATTTCCATCAATTAATAATAAACCCGGTTTTTGAGCTAAAGCTTCAATGGCTTTGTGCATGGCTAAAAAAGAAGCTTTTAAAATATTGATTCGGTCAATTTCTTCCGCTTCAACCCTTGCTACTGCCCAAGCCAAGGCATTTGCTTCAATAATGGGTCTTAAAATATTCCTATTTTTTTCTGTTACTTGTTTGCTATCATTTAACAAAGGATGATGAAAGTTTTTAGGCAAGATCACAGCAGCTGCAAAAACAGGTCCGGCATAACATCCCCTTCCAGCTTCATCGCAACCTGCTTCCAGCAATTTTTTCTGAAAATGTGTAGCTAACATGGTTTAAAATTCCCAAATAGCAAGCAGACCATCAAATTCAATTAACAAAAAGGCAAACCCACTGTTATATTCCTAGCTTTGCAATAGCTATTTATTTTTTATGGAATCAGTTAATAGATCAAATAAATTGGTGGCCACTTGGCTCTTGATAGGAGTAGGAATGACCATTGTTCAGATAGCCCTTGGGGGAATTACTAGGCTAACAGGTAGTGGTTTGTCCATTACCCAATGGGATGTGGTAACGGGTTCTTTACCCCCATTAAATGAAAGCCAATGGATGGCAGAATTTGATAAATATCGGCAGACCCCCCAGTTCCAGTTACTTAATTTTGATTTTACCCTTAAGGATTTCAAGTTTATTTTTTTCTGGGAATGGTTTCATCGTTTATGGGCCAGAACCATTGGGCTGGTTTTTGCTTTTGGCTTTATTTGGTTTTTGCTCAAAAAGCATTTTCAAAAAGAGATGATCAAACCCTTGATCTATTTGTTTTTATTAGGGGCATTGCAAGGAGCCATTGGTTGGATCATGGTAGCCAGTGGATTAACAGGAGACGCGGTATATGTAAAACCAACTAGATTGGCTTTGCACTTTCTTTTTGCCATTGGTTTACTCTGTTATACTTATTGGTTTGCCCTTTCTTTATTGATCAAACCCACTGAAATCAGTTATCAGAACAAGTCTAGAAAATGGAACTTGGTTTTAATATTATTGGTGATACTTCAACTTGGATATGGCGCTTTAATGGCAGGACATAAAGCAGCCAATATTGCGGCCACTTGGCCAACCATTAATGGACAATGGGTTCCAACTAATTTGATTACTGATGGGTTCTTTCTCAATGCTATTGACAATAAAATCTTTATTCATTTTGTACACCGTGGTTTGGCATATCTCATTTTGTTATTGTTGATTATTTGGACCTTTGAATTATTTAAAACTAGTGGTTCCAAAACCTATCATATAGTGAGACCCATTCCTTCTGTCTTAGTGGTATTGCAAGTGGCATTGGGAATTTTAACGGTATTGTCTAGTTCCGGTATTATCTCAGGTCAATGGGGTTTATTTGAATGGATGGCAGAATTGCATCAATTGGTTGGAATGATGTTGCTGTTGTCTTTGGTGACAACTTGGTTCTTGATAAGGGCTAGGAAAACTATTTAAATTGCTTTCATGAAAAAATACCTGGTAGGAATATGGTTTTCTTTGCCAGTGCAATTGTGCTTATTGCATTTTAGGAAATATCAGGTGCTCCTGTTTTTCTGGTATATCCTTTTTGCTACCGTTACAGGTAATTTTATGGCCACATTTGGTGCCTATAGTTTGTACCTAGCTCCTGAATATCTAGATAGGGTTTCCGCATTAAGTACCGCTATTGTTGGGTTTGCCATTGGTGTATTTATCATGGGTTGGAATATTGCCACATTTATCCTGCATAGTCGTAACCTCAAATTTTTGGCAACT
>CAMFKK010000137.1 GCA_945957225.1 uncultured Sphingobacteriia bacterium
CTATTAATCATCCCCATAAATTGCTCTATTTGATAACGATTTTAGCTTTCCAAAGTATTTAAACACTAAAAAACTTCCTCCTCCTATAAAAAGGATAGTATTTCCGTAACCTATAGGTACCACATAAGAACATCGGTTTACTCAGGACAATCCCCGTTTTATTAACATCAAATCCCCTAAGAAACAATTAGTTATCAATTAAGTGGATATTATTTTTATTGCAATCCCTAAAAATTTAACTTTAGTGTTGAATAGCGCCACATGTCATTAAAAGATACCGTTAAAAACAACCCAACCTTAAAAAAATTGGTTCATTGGATGTTGGTTCCTGCCGGTGAGGCAAGACCGAGAATTTGGGTCAAATTATTGGTCAATCCTTTTATACACAAAAGACATACAGGGTCTACCATAAGATGGCGAACCAGAATGGATGTTTTACCTTTTAATCAATTTGAATTAGGAAATAATAGTACTATTGAAGACTTTAGTACCATCAATAATGGCGTTGGCGATGTAATTATTGGAAACAATACCCTAATAGGAATGGGGAATACCATTATTGGGCCTATTCAAATTGGAAACAATGTCATTTTTGCTCAAAATATAGTAGCAAGTGCTTTGAACCATGAATATCGAGACCCAGACCAACCCATACAAGCACAACCAATTTTAAAATCAAAGATTACAATAGAAGATGACTGTTGGATAGCGGCAAATGCAGTAATTACTGCGGGGGTTACCATTGGTAAACACAGCGTCATTGCCGCTGGTGCAGTTGTTACAAAAGATATCCCACCATATAGTGTTGCAGTAGGGAATCCTGCAAAAGTCTTGAAGCAATATAATTTTGATACAAAAGCTTGGGAAAGGGTTTAGTTTAAACATTTTCCTTTTGAAACAGAGCAGGTATAGTTCTCAGAATCAACATAATATCATTGAAAAAACTATGGTTCTTAGCATAGATATTGTCCAATAAAAGTCTTTCCTCCTCTGACATTTTACCATGACCACGTTTCTCAACCTGCCACAATCCAGTAATACCAGCTGGAGCCATAAATCGTAATGCGTACTTATCTGTGGTCAGTTTTTCCGCTTCATATAGTGGCAGGGGTCTGTTGCCAACAATACTCATATCGCCAATAATCACATTCCATAATTGTGGCAATTCATCAATGGATGTTTTTCGGATAAACTTACCAATCCTAGTCATCCTGGGGTCATTCTTGATTTTGATAAAAGTAGATTCCCCACTGCTTTTGCGCATTGAAACATATTCTTTTTCGCACATATGCAAAGTGTCCGAATAAATTGGATACTGGCATTTTATCCCTGCATTCTTGCAATCCTCACATAAAAATTCATAATTAAAGGTTTGACCACCTGTTTTGGAACCACGTTTACCCGCATCATATTGATTAAGATGCTTTAGATCTTTTAAGCGTTTGTCCGCATCAAAATACATAGACCTAAACTTATAAAACTTAAAAATATGGTATCCCGTTCCTACCCTTAGTGCATAATAAAAGATTGGGCCACTAGATTCCAATCTAATTAAAATCATAATCAGTAATAAAAAAGGGGACAGTAATACAAGGGCTAAGCCAGCAAAAAATATATCAAATAACCTTTTTACTAAAGGTGTTTTATAGATTAAGTGTTCAGAAGCTGATCTTTCACCTGACTTATGAAGCACCTCCCAATTGCCCATTACAAAGTTTACCCTTGTTTCTAAATTCTCTAGTTTAAAAGGAAGTCTAAACACTTCTGCAACCCCAGCCTGAAGAGCAATTTTGGCAATTTTATCATTCAGATGATTGCAAATAATGAAAAAAGGAATTTTTATGTGCTTTTTTTGAACCAAAGTTTCTAATAATGAAATGCCAGAAGGAGCCATCACTTCACTTTGTGAAATAATTGCGTCAAGACTCCAGTCACTTTCCTCCCAACGATCAATCAAATCAATTCCGTTTTTAAATGAAATCAATTTACGCCCTCCTAATTGACAATGCTGTAACATACTTGTTACTTCTGCATCACAATTGATTAGAGCTATAATGGGTTGACCAGGAATTAGCGGATCAGGAGAATAAGACATAGTTTATTAGAATAAGTTTCCAGTTCTTCTTAATATCACACGAATTCGAGCCTCTAATTCTTTTGGATTGAAGGGTTTAACAACAAAATCATCTGCACCAGCGTCCAAACATGTAACAATCATTTCTGAGCTCTCTTCTCCCGAGACTACCATGATAGGGATAGAATTAAAAAAATCGCTGGCTTTAATTTGTTTGATAAGTTCTAAGCCCCCCAGCTTAGGAGTATTCAAATCTGTCACTATTAAATCTGGAACATTTCCATCTTGTAAAAATGAAAGGGCTTCAATTCCATCGTTGAATACATTAACAGAAAAATAATTGCTGAAATATTTTTTGAGGATGGACTGCATGAATTTGTCATCTTCAACAATGACCATCTTAAGGGGGTTGGTTTCAGATGCTGCCATAAAGAAATTAGCTCCGGTTTGTTTTGCCTTTCATAGAAATCTCCCCTTTAAAAGGCATTCGGGGGGAATGTTAGATATCGCTACAATATAAACCCGAAAATTGAAAAACGCTTCATTTCATATGAACATTAATATTCATTTAATGAAAAAAGACGAATTTCCATCGAATTATGGATAAAAATAATAAAGAAATATCAAATAATTAAATCAAATTGGCTTTTAACAAAGCCAAAATATACCCCTATTATTTCTAACTTCGTAAGAATGGCGCTATTAACTAACTGCCATTTTCAAAATAAGCTGTATGAGAACTATTGTAATTCCAAAATATATTTCTTCTAATTATTATCTAACAGAAGCTCCTGAAATAACTTGCGCTAATATCAAAACTGCATACTTGCAATTGCAAAAAGGCCCCATCCAAGTGTCAGTTTGTATACCTGCCTATAATGAAGAAAAGAATATTTTAAGAACCTTAAGCTCTCTGGCAAACAACCAATCTAAATGGTCGGTTGAAATCATTGTTGTCAATAATAATTCAAAAGATAGAACCAAGGAATTAGTTGAAGCAGCAGGTGTAACTTGTATTTTAGAAAAAGTTCAAAGAATATCTGCGGCTAGAAATGCAGGTTTGAGCGCTGCTAATGGAAAATATATTTTAACCGCCGACGCTGATACTATCTATCCGGAAAATTGGATAGACTTAATGATAGCTCCTATGGAAGCTCAAAGCGGGATAGCCATTTGCTATGGTCGATTTGCACATATACCAACTGCTAATACCCCAAGGATTGTTTATTTTTTCTATGAATATATTGCGGATATCAGTAGGTGGTTTAACAAAACCTTTCGCGAGGAGGCTGTCAATGTTTATGGTTTCAATTCATGTTTTAGAAAATTAGATGGCTTAGCGGTTGATGGATTTAATTTTCCTGCCGGAGCTGGTGAAGATGGATGGTTTGCACTAAAATTGAGAGAAAAAGGCTTTGGAAAACTGTATCAAGTTACTAACCCCAATGCCTTAGTTTGGACTACAGATAGAAGAATGCAGAAAGATGGTGGTCTTTTTATTGGAATCATTAAAAGACTGAAAAAAATGTTAGGATTCTCCCAAGAATTAAGAACAGACCTTTAAATGGATTCCTTAAATTGTAACTAATACAGTAAACCTGTATGCTAGTCTATGAAAGCGGTAATCTGTGAACAATTTGGTTTACCCGAATCTTTAGTATTTAAAGAGATTCCAACACCAACAATCACTTCAAAACAGGTATTAATTAAAGTAGTCACTGCAGCTGTAAATTTTCCTGACGCATTAATTATTCAAAATAAATATCAATTTAAACCAACAATTCCTTTTTCGCCTGGTGGAGAAGTAGCTGGGATTATCATAGAAATAGGTCAAGATGTAAACCATTTGGCAAAAGGAGATAGAGTTGTTGCACTATGTGGCTGGGGTGGTTTTGCAGAACAGGTTGTTGTAGAAGCAAATAGGGCTTTTAAAATTCCAAACAATATCAATTGGTATACTGCCGCTGCTACACTATATAATTATGGAACATCCTATCATGCATTAAAAGACAGGGGGCAAATACAACCAGGGCAAACCATTCTCATACTTGGTGCGGCTGGTGGAGTTGGCTTGGCAGCAGTAGAACTTGCAAAAAAAATGGGCGGAATAGTCATTGCAGCGGCTTCTAGCAATGAAAAATTAGCTATTTGTAAATTAAAAGGAGCTGACTATACCATTAACTATTCCCAAGAAGACCTAAGAGAATCCATAAAAAAAATTACTAGCGATAAAGGCGTTGACCTAGTTTATGATCCTGTAGGTGGGGCATTGGCTGAACCTGCATTAAGATCATTGACTTGGAAAGGAAGATATTTAATAGTTGGATTTGCATCAGGCACCATCCCTTCCCTTCCATTTAATGTGGCCTTATTAAAAGGCTGTTCTATTATAGGCGTATTTTGGGGAGCATTTACAGAGAAAGAACCCGCACTAAGTATGCAGAATTTAGCATCCTTGATTCAAATGATTTTGCAGGGCGATATTCAACAAGAAATTTACAAAGTATATACATTAAATCAAGCACCTCAAGCCATTAGAGACCTAATAGATAGAAAAGTAATTGGGAAAGCCATCATTCAAGTGAGCGAAGAAAAAGATGCAACAAACCCAACTTCCATAGATCATAAAATTGAAAAGACAATACAAGAGAACCTATTAACCAATATAAAACTACCAGTTAGCTTTTTAAACAAAACAGATTTACTTCAAGCAGTTGGCAGATCACTTGGTACTAGCAATTGGTTAATTGTCAACCAAACTATGATTACTGATTTTGCCAATGCAACTCTTGATAAACAATGGGTACATATTGATTCTGAAAAGGCATCCCTATTACTTCCTGATGGAAAAACTATAGCACATGGATATTTAAGCATGTCATTGGTATCTCAATTTTTATACCAGATGATTCATATTGAAGGCGTGAATTCATTTTTAAACTATGGAATCAATAAAGCTAGATTTATCAATCCGGTTCAATGTGGTGATGAAATAAGATTGCATGCAAGCATTGCACAAGCTGAATTACAAGAAAATGGCGCTTTAAAATTGTTTATTCAGTGCAGTATGGAAATCAAAGGGAAATCTAAACCAGCATATGTTTCTGAAATCATCAGTTTAATTTTTTAAAAAAAGACCATGGCAAACTATACAAATATGGATCTACTTCATTTTTTACTATTTGAAGTACATCCTGTTCAAGATCTTTTCAAATATGAAAGATATGCCCATCTTGATGCAGAACAAGCTTGGATGATTGTGGAATCAGCAAAATTATTGGCAGATCAAGAAATGTTTCCCTATTTAAAAATTATGGACGAAAGTCCAGCTAAATATGATGGTAACGGAGCGGTGTTAACCCACCCACAAATAAAAAAAATTATACAACTAGCTGCAGATCAAAGTTGGATAGGAGGTGCCGCAAAATTTGAACACGGAGGCATGCAATTACCAGAAATGATATTTAATGCAGGACAACATATATTTCAGGCTGCTAATAATAGTGTTCAAGGTTATCTAGGCCTTTCTACTGGTTCTGCAGACCTTATCACCAGTTTTGGAAGTCCTGAACAAATTGCTACCTATGTACCCAAAATTTATAAAGGAGAATGGCAGGGTACAATGGCACTAACAGAACCTCAAGCGGGCAGTTCCCTATCAGATATTACAACATGTGCCAAACCAATTAACCAGGAATACTATCATATAAAAGGCCAAAAAATATTCATATCAGGAGGTCAACATGAGGCCGCAGATAATTTTATACACCTCACACTTGCCAGAATTGAAGGCGCTCCTCCAGGAGTAAAAGGAATCTCACTTTTTATTATTCCAAAATACAGACCAGAATTAGATGGAAGCCTAGTATATAATGATGTCTTTTGTGCTGGAGATTTTCAAAAAATGGGACAAAAGGGATACGCCACAACGCATCTTAGCTTTGGGGACAATGATAATTGTAGAGGCTACCTAGTAGGAGAACCCCATCAAGGACTTAAATATATGTTCCAAATGATGAATGGCGCAAGAATTAGCGTAGGTCAATGTGCAGCATCTGTTGCTATGGCTGCTTATCAAGCATCCTTACAATACTGTAAAGAGCGGCCACAAGGAAGAGTTCCAAGTGAAAAAGATCCATTAAAGTCACCTACCCTCATAATTCATCATGCTGATGTACAAAGAATGTTATTGACACAAAAAGCTATTACAGAAGGGTCTCTATCATTAGCAATGGAATGCAATCATTTATATGATATAGTACATGCCTCACAAGGAGAAGAAAAAACAAATGCCCTTTTAATTTTAGAAATTCTAACCCCTATTGTAAAAACCTATGCCTCAGAACAAGGAACACGTTCTGCAGCTTTAGCAATTCAAACACTATTGGGATATGGCTTTACAACTGATTTTCCAGTACAACAACTTTATCGTGATTTAAAAATCATGTCACTTTATGAAGGGACTACAGGCATACACTCCTTAGATCTGTTGGGTAGAAAAGCTACAATGCAAAATGGAAAAGCTTTGCTACTATTACTCACAGAAATACAAAAGACAATTGCCCTATCTAGTCCATATCCTGATTTAAAACCATATGGAATTC
>CAMFKK010000138.1 GCA_945957225.1 uncultured Sphingobacteriia bacterium
TTTGTTGAAGTGGAACCAAGACCAGTAACCATTCATGCTTTTGAGATTGAAAAAATGGAAGGTCCCCTGGTCTATTTTAAAGTAGTCTGTTCTACAGGAACTTATATTAGAAGTCTTGCCCATGATTTTGGGCAAGCGCTTGGAGTAGGGGCCTATATGAGCAGTTTACGCAGAACCAGAATTGGCAATTTCCAGGTTGAGGATGCCACTAATTTGATTGATTTTGAAAATGAAGTCAAAGCATTGAGGGCAGCTGAAACAACTTTGGAGGAGGATGAAAAAGCGGAAGAAAATAACTTGGACTAATTAATCAGTATCTGCCAATAATGTTCAATCATCTTCTCTTAGAAAGGTAGACCAATACCTAGTTGTAGCGCATAGTTTGACACTTCTCTACCATTAGATCTGATATCAGTCCAGTTAAAGTTTTTAAAACTCATCCAACCACTGTTTTCTGTGCGCATGGGGTCTTTTACCTTATAGGCAAAATCTAGTCTAATTAAAAAATAATTGAAGTCAAGTCTGAGTCCAGTACCTACGCCAATGGCCAAATCATTGGCCAAATTGGACAATGAAAAACTGGCTTTGGGGTCTAATGGATCTTTTTTGAGGTTCCAAATATTCCCAATATCCGTGTAAAGGGCAGAACCAATTTTTACGCCTGCAATGGTTGCCATGGTAAACCTATATTCAGCATTAAATTCCAATACCATATCGCCATAGCGGTCACGGAAACTGCTGGTTAATATACTATCATAGGTATTGGAGCTTCCCAGTCCTAATTGCCTTAGGCCCCAAGCCCGCATACTATAGGGGCCACCCACTGCAAATTGTTTGAAGAAGGGTAGGGTAGAAATTTCTTTATTGCCTGGATAATTACCATAATTATAACCCATTCCTGCAAATGCCCGATAAGCCATTTCTGATTTATCCCATTTCTTAGTCTGCCTATATTCGGCTTCAACTTTGATATATCGATAGATATCATTTCTTAATCCCTTGAATAAGCCAAAGATCAAACCGGTTTCTTCCACACCCAGTCTAATAAAATGACTCTTTCTATTAGCAGCATTGATGGTTTTTGTATAGGATAAACTCTGGCTATATATATTACCTGTATTAAAGGAATTACGTAAAAAAGGATTTTTTATAAATAGGGTATCCAAGCCTGGAAGGGTATCCAAAGAATACAGTTCAATGTTGATGGGTTTAAATAACCAAGTATCATCTGATCTTCTTTGCACTTTCTTCCATTCATATCCCCAAGATCCAAGTATAGAACGAAGTTTGTAATAATCTTTTCGGTCTACATAAGCCGCATTAAAAGAAAGTAAGGTTCTTTTATTATCAACGGCGCTTAATGCTTTCCAATTTTTGACCAGCACTTATATTGAATGTTTGTACCAGTTGTTGGTTTGTATTGTTATTGCCCAAACTCAAATTCAATTCTACCCCAGTTCTAAAATTGGTGATTGACTGAATGGCCCTTTTCCATACATTTCTGTTTTTATAGGAGAGGTTGGTGGAGATTCCAAATAGGTTTCCTGCGCCAATATCTCCTGTATTGCGGCTGCCTTCTAAGTCAACGGTAAAATTTTGTTTTAGCGCGGGTACTAAATAAAAATAAAGGTCTAAACTGTCTTTGTCTCTTTCAATGATTTTGCTATCTACTTGTTGCCAGGCCCCAATTTGGCCCAAAGTATTAATGGTTTTAAAATAGGACTCTTCATTAAAGAGATCTCCCTTGCTTAGAAATGTATGTTCTTTTAAGGGCTGGTACTTGAATTTTCCAACTCGATAGCGCAAGTAACTGTCTCCATGTTGTTCTTCAATCAATCCTTTTGAAGTAGTAAGACTATCAATTACATCGGTGATTTTGGTTTCAGGGTAATAGTAGATATTGGCTACTTTATATTGGGTTAGTTTACTGGAATCGGCAGTGGCCCTTTTTTTTATAGTCAGGTTCCAAGTTGGATTTTGTTTACGTTTTCTGGCAGATTCAGCAATCAACTCTGCCTGTTTAAAGGGATCAAGCGTTAGTTCAATCAAGTTTAGATCTGTGGTGTCTATTTCTGCATACAAATCTTCTTTAGTAAGTTTATAATACCCTTTACGTCTATAGATAGCAATCATTCTATCTAATTCTGCACTGATTAACTGTTTGCTATAAGGGCTGCCTTTTTTTATCTGGCTACCTCTTATCCTTTGCGTTGCCAATTGTTGCATGATTGTATCATCCAATTGGTATCCAACAGAATCAATACTAATATTTTTACCTTGGTTGATGGTGATAGTGGCATTCACCCTAATTTGGTCTCCAACGCTGTCTTTGTGAATGCTATCTTTAAAACTGGCATAATAATAACCCTGAGCATTTAGATAAGCATTCATATAATTGATAGACCTAATAATATTGATGCTATCATAAACTGGTGGATTCTTAATCCTATAGCCTAAAAGGTATCGCTGTTCTTTTCTAACTCTGGCAGAATCGTCCCAGTAATTATTTAGATCAGTACTTAGTTTTTTGAGTTCGTCTTTAGTGCCGCTACCTTTTAAAATGACTTTGTTGCCATACATAAAAGGTTTGCCAATAGGGTAGTCAACTACTTTTGTTCTTCTTTCTTCTGAACATCCTACCAAAGTCAAGAGGGCAATAAGCCAGAAAAGCCCCAAAAACCATTTAACTTTAGCCAGTTTCAAACGCATGCACATGATCAGTAAGAATGAGCTCAAATATATTCAATCTTTATGCCAGAAAAAACAAAGGGCAGCTGAAGGGGTATTTATTGCAGAAGGTCCCAAGCTGGCTGAAGAGCTATTAGCCAGCAATTATAAAATCATCAGGGGTTATGCCTCAGCTTCATGGTTAGCTGAAAACAAGACTAGTAAAGGTTTTACAGAAGTTTCAGATATAGAATTGGAAAAAATGACTGGTCTGCAAACAGCTAACCAGGTTATTCTAATTGTTGAGCAAAAAATTCAAAAAACAATTCCAGATCTTTCCAAAAAACTTAGTCTGGTACTGGATGGGATCCAAGACCCCGGTAATCTGGGTACCATTATCCGGATAGCTGACTGGTTTGGTATTACCCAAATTATTGCCAGTGAAGATACCGTAGACCTCTATAATCCCAAAGTGGTTCAGTCTACCATGGGAAGCTTTATTCGTGTTCCGGTCTATTATACAGATATTGTTAGCTTCTTAAGCGCCACTAAATTGCCAGTATATGGGGCTATGTTAGAAGGTAAATCAATGTATGAATTGGAAAAATCGGCCACTGGTTTATTGGTAATTGGGAATGAATCAAAAGGCATTAGAACTGCTCTTCAACCCTTGATCAAACAAGCTATTACCATTCCTAGATTTGGTGGTGCAGAATCCTTAAATGCGGCAGTAGCTACAGGAATCTTAGTATCACATATGAAAAGCTAGCGCCTTCATATTATTACTACCTGAATTGAATGGCTTTGGTGGGTTGAATCTTTCTAATCAGTAGTGTAGGAATGATTAAAGAGAGATAGCAAACCATGGTAGTTGCTATGCAAACGGACAGTACTTGCCACCAGATGATATGAATAGGTGCTTCAGCAACATAATAAGCAGTTTCATCCAGTTTAATAAAGCCAGTTGCTTGTTGAAGCAAACAAAGACCCAAACCCGCTACCAGTCCAATACCAATTCCTGCAAATGTGATTACCGTTGCATGGTATAAAAATAGTTTTTGAATGAGCCAGTTGTCTGCACCAAGTGCTTTTAGAATACCCACCATTCTTGTCCTTTCTAGGATTAAAATCAATAGACAGGTGATGAGATTGATAATGGCAACAATGGACATAACTATAAAAATGACATTTCTATTTACGTCCTGTATGTTTAGCCAATCAAAAATATTGGGGTGAACCTCTCTAATGGTCTTACTCATCCACTCAGCGGGAAGTCTATCAGATAAATTGGCAGAAATTTGATCCATTTGGTGATAGTCTTTGACAAAGATTTCATAGCCACCTGTTTCATCTACTGCCCAATTACCCATTAGTCTGATTAACTGTTGGTCTCCTAGTACAAAGAGTTTGTCGTATTCCTCAATACCAGTTTTGAAAATACCTACCACGGCTAATTTTCTATAATTTCTACTGCCATTGATAGAAGAGATAAAATAGATTCTAATACTATCGCCAAGGGAAATAGATAATTGTTTTGACAATTGCTCAGAGACCAATATTTCTTTGGTATAGCCACTATCTGCAAATTGCAACCACCTGCCTTTGTGTAAAAATGGTTTGAGCTGCATACTATCATACGCTTTTTCTACACCTTTTAATAATACGCCCTCAATGTCTTTGTTTTTTTCAATGATGGCACTCTTGGTAGCAAATGTTTGCACCTGAACAACACCGGGTTCAGATGCTAAAATGTCTTCAATTGTAGCGCTTTTTTTAATGGGTGTTTCTTCAGCCACCAATGATTTATTGGGCTCAAATTTTTGCACCCGAATATGTCCCCAAAAACTAAATACCTTGGATGATACGGTTTGTTGAAATCCATTCACAAAAGCCAATGTAGCAATCATTGACATGACACTTACTGCTGTGGCAATGACCGATAAACGGATGATAAAACGGGCAAATGACCGTTGTTTGGTGAATGCTATTCGTTTTGCTATATAAAATGCTAGGCTCAGTTTCCAAGGTTTTGTCAAAACTACGCCCAGTGATTCAATGCAGCAAATGCTTTTGCAGTAACAGGAATTGCTTAAGTTTGACTACAATCCATTTCATGAAACTAAGGGTATGCCTTTTTCTATGGCTAATTTGCAGCAATGCCATCGCTCAGCGATTACCGGATAAGGTATATCAGCCAAGTATCCATGGCGTCAAGCTATTTCAACAAAATAACCAATCCAGCTTACCCATATTGCAGCTAAATGCAGGGGATCAGTTGGAACTGCATTTTGACGATTTTAACAATTATCCCAAAAACTTCTTTTATACCTATCAACTCTGCAATGCAGATTGGACACCCGCTAATGTGAATGTGTTTGACTATATCAAAGGCTTTAACCAAGTGCGGCTTAGTCAATACAGGGTTGCTTCTATAGCCGCACAGAAATATGTGCATTACCAAGCCCAATTGCCAGATAGAAATGCCATGCCCATTTTAAGCGGCAATTATTTGCTCAAAGTTTACTTAGACGGAGATACTTCTAAACTGGCTTTTACCAAAAGGGTATTGGTGGTAGACAAGCGAGTAACCATTGGTGCACAAGTGCAACAACCCTATGACAACCAATTGTTGCGTTCACACCAAAAAATTCAGTTTTCGGTTGATACCAAAGAATTAAACTTAATGAGCCCCCAACAAGTGAAGGTATTAGTTATGCAAAACAATCGCTGGAGCGATGCCGTCATTAACAGAGAACCCGTATTTATTCGTGGTCATTTATTGGAATACAATGGTGAGCAAGACTTTGTTTTTCCTGCAGGCAAAGAATACAGATGGGCCGATTTACAAAGTTTTAGATTTGAAAGTGATAGGATTGTAAAAGTAGATAGGGCCTCAGAGCCTGTGATTGTTACGGTGAAAACTGACCAGCCCAGAAATAGTTTTTCCTATATCAATTTTCAGGATAGAAACGGTTATACAGAAATCAATTGTACAGAATCAGTAAATCCTTGGTGGCAGAGTGATTATGCTTGGGTAGACTTTAGTTATCAGCCTTCAGATTTATTGGCCATGTCTGGTAAACAAGTACATTTGATAGGAGAGCTTACGGGCAATCAAACCAGTGATTCATCACTCATGCAATTTGATGCATCCTCTGGAAAATTTGTCAAGCGATTATTACTCAAGCAAGGTTATTATAGTTATACCATGGCACTTAAAGACCTAAGAAATCCCTTAGCACCACTAGATGTTAGCCAAACAGATGGTAATTATTGGGAAACAGAAAATGAGTACTGTATTCTTTTTTATTATAGGTCTCTCAGCGGTAGACACGATGAATTGGTGGGTATTACCCAACTGAATTCTAGACTGGGATTGCGCTAATTTTTTTCTGGCAATTGATTGGCTAAAAACCAATAAGCATCTATAAAATGGTGTACAAAAATTTTCTCTGGATTATCGGGAAAGGATTGATAATAGGAATCATTGGCTAATAAAACAATTGTTGGTCCAACACGCACATAATTAAATCCTTTGGCATATGCTGGGGCTTCAAATCCTGGCAGACTTTTGGTAACAAAACCTGCTACTGTTTTACCCAAATATTTTTCATATCGCTTATTGGCCTTAATGGATGCATTGTTTAATTGGTTATAAGCATATTTAAGCGCGATATTTTTTGGAAAGGGTTGTTTGCGAATAATGGGTTTGGCATTGGTAAAGGGATTTGTCTGATTAAAATCGCTCAGCGCCTGAACAGTCAAAGGGGTTTCAGGAACCCAGTCCGCACTATTTACCACATTAAATCCCCATCCAGACATCATACGACGCTCATACTCGTAGGCAAAAAATAAATTACCTGGTTTGGGTGCAGCACTGCAATAGGTTTTGAATTGAATATTGGAAGGAATCAAATTCCGTTCCTGCAAATTGGCTAAATGGGCACTGAGTAAATAGCTGTCTCTTATACACATCTGACGCTGCCGACGACTAGTCGAGTGTAGAT
>CAMFKK010000139.1 GCA_945957225.1 uncultured Sphingobacteriia bacterium
AACTACCCTCGACTAGTCGTCGGCAGCGTCAGATGTGTATAAGAGACAGGCCCAAGCCGCTTGGAGAACTGATCCTAAGAAAAGTGGTAAGAGCGGTTGCATGGGCGATATTGGCACCCACGCTGCACATTTATCTGAATATATTACGGGTGCGCAGATCACGCATCTCTGTGCTGATTTGAATGCCATGGTACCCGGACGTATGCTGGATGACGATGGTAATGTGTTGTTGAAGTTTAGCAACGGTGCGCACGGAGTTTTAATGGCATCTCAGGTTGCCGCAGGGGAAGAGAATGCACTCAAGATTCGCGTATACGGAGAGAAAGGCGGTATTGAATGGGCACAGCATGAACCCAATACCCTATTGGTAAAATGGTTAGACGCTCCTACCCAAATCTTAAGAGCCGGAGGAAATTATGGAGATCGTTTAAGCAGTTATGCTACCATGAATTGCCGCACACCAGGTGGGCACCCAGAGGGTTATTTAGAAGCATTTGCCAATATCTACCACAATTTTGCCAAAACCCTTTCTGCAAGAATTGACGGCACAGAACCCACCAAGGAAGAATTGGATTTTCCTGGCGTGGCCGATGGTATCAGGGGCATGGCATTTATTGATAATGTTGTGGCATCTGCACAATCAGATATTAAATGGACCGAATACAAGATCTAACCAATTAATCAGTTCTTATGACCAATATTAAAGGACCCGGAATTTTTCTGGCCCAATTCATGGGAGATGTAGCTCCCTTCAATCAACTAGACACTATTTGTGCCTGGGCCAAGAGCCTTGGTTTTGTAGGTGTTCAAATTCCTAGTTGGGACCCAAGATGTATTGACTTACAAAAAGCTGCAGAGAGCAAGACCTATGCAGACGAGATCAAGGGCATAGTGAACGCAGCGGGTTTAGAAATTACCGAACTCTCTACGCATTTACAAGGACAGTTGGTGGCAGTGAACCCTGCCTATGATGCATTATTTGATGGCTTTGCCCCAGAAACAGTACGCAACAATCCAACAGCCAGAACCGCATGGGCGGTGCAGCAATTGGAATATGCAGCCAAAGCGTCAAGAAATTTGGGACTAGACGCGCACGCAACTTTTAGTGGTGCTTTGTTATGGCATACCGTATATCCATGGCCACAAAGACCTGCTGGATTAGTTGAAACAGGATTTACAGAACTGGCCAATCGCTGGTTGCCCATTCTCAACAAGTTTGATGAGGTTGGTGTAGACCTTTGTTATGAAATTCATCCAGGAGAAGACTTACATGACGGGATTAGTTATGAAATGTTTTTGGAAAAAGTGGGCAACCACAAAAGGGCTAACCTGCTCTATGATCCATCGCATTTTGTGCTACAAAGTCTAGACTATCTAGCATATATAGACTACTATCATGAGCGCATTAAAATGTTCCATGTAAAAGACGCAGAGTTTAATCCAACAGGAAAACAGGGCGTTTACGGTGGCTACCAAAACTGGATTGACCGAGCGGGTAGGTTCCGTTCGCTGGGCGATGGTCAGGTAGATTTCAAATCTATTTTTAGCAAACTAGCCGCCTATAATTATAAGGGATGGGCCGTGATGGAATGGGAATGCGCCATTAAGCACCCAGAAACTGGTGCTGCAGAGGGTTCCGTGTTTATCAAGGATCATATTATTCGCGTTACTGAAAAGGCTTTTGACGATTTTGCCAATACCGGTTCTGATGAAGCATTTAATAAACGCATATTGGGAATTCAGTAATAACTTTAACCATTCATATTTAAAATTCAGAACATTGAAAAAGTATTTAGTAGCATTGACTGCCATTGCATTTTTGGCAGCATGCGGAGGAAGTAGTACTCCAGAGAAAAAAGACAACCCAAGTGTTAGTGCAGAACCAGCAGCACCTGCAGCCAATGACATCAGTGCCAATCCTGACTACGAAAAGGGATTGACATTAATTGCCAAATCTGACTGTTTAACTTGTCATAAAACCGATACCAAAAATATTGGACCAGCTTATAAAGATGTAGCAGCCAAGTATGAAAACACAGAAGAGAATCTGACTTTGTTGGCCGGAAAAATCATCAAAGGTGGTTCAGGTGTTTGGGGTCAAGTACCAATGACACCGCATCCAGCATTATCAGAAGCAGACGCCAAACAAATGGTGAAATATATTTTCTTACTACGCAAATAAACCAATATGCAAGCATTGCTTTTAGCCAGTCTTGTTTCCCTTTCCTTGATTGTGGGCAATCCTGACAAACCAACAACACCCGTTCAAACAGAAAAAGGATTCAAGTCACTTTTTGATGGCAAAACCACCAAGGGTTGGCATGTATACGGCAACAAATCAGGTGGTGAAGCCTGGAAAGTGGAAGACGGTGTGCTTCACTTAGATGCTGCCTACAAAAAAGACAATAAAGGCAAGGGTGGTGGAGACCTGATTACCGATGGCGCATATGAGAATTTTCATTTGAAAATGGAATGGAAAATTTCTCCCAATGGCAATAGCGGCATCATTTTTTATGCACAGGAAGACACAGCCAAATACAAGGAATCTTGGTGGACTGGCCCTGAAATGCAGGTTTTAGATAATGACGGCCATAGTGATGGTAAGATTATCAAACACCGTGCGGGTAATCTCTATGACTTGGTAGAAGGAAAAGAAGGCGTAGTAAAACCTGTTGGCGAATGGAACTTAGCAGAAGTGATTAGCAATAAGGGTAAACTGGAATTGCTTTTAAACGGCGTAGTAGTAGTTTCAACCACCTACGGCGATGACAATTGGAAGAACCTGATTGCAGGTAGCAAGTTCAAAACCAAACCAGATTTTGGCAAGCTTTTCAAAGGCCATATTGCTTTGCAAGACCATGGTAATGATGTCTATTTCCGCAATATTCGCATCAAGCAACTCTAACACTCAAACAACAACCAATACCAACAATTGCCATCCTCTAGGGGATGGCTTTTTTGTGCCCATGCATTTGCTTTATCTTAGCGGTATGGAAATGCAGAGCGATGAATACTATATGCAGCAGGCGCTGAAAGAGGCACAAAAAGCCTATGACGCAGACGAAGTGCCTGTTGGCGCAGTGGTGGTGCAAGATGGCAAGATCATTGCCCGTGGACATAATCAGGTAGAATTGCTCAATGATGCTACTGCTCATGCAGAGATCCTAGCCATCACATCGGCCTTTGCCTATATGGGTGCCAAGTATTTACCGGATGCTACCTTATATGTAACATTAGAACCCTGCCTCATGTGCGCTGGGGCCCTTTACTGGAGCAAGATTGGGCGAATAGTTTTTGGGGCTTATGACGCCAAAAATGGGTACCAACATATTACCAAGGAACAATCTCCCTTTCACGTAAAAACCCAATTAGTAGGCGGGGTTTTAGAAGCCGATTGCAGTTTTATTATCCAAAGTTTCTTTAGGTCCAAACGATAGGCACGTTTTCGAGATGGGAAAGAATTGAAATGTTGGGGGATTAATCAACTTTAAGGGAGTAAATTTGTTTCACCTTTTATAAAAAACCATCATTATGTCATTTACACTAGCACCTTTACCGTACGCACACGAAGCTTTGGAACCACATATTGACACCCTTACCATGCAGATTCACCATGGCAAGCACCACCAAGCTTATGTAGATAATTTAAACAAAGCCGTTGCTGGCACACCCAATGAAGGCAAGACCCTTGCTGAATTGGTAGCCGTAGCAGGCAGCATTAGCCCTGCTGTTAGAAACAATGGCGGTGGTCACTGGAACCATACCTTTTTCTGGGAAAGTTTGGCCCCCAATGCAGGTGGTGCACCAGCAGGCGCTTTGGGCGATGCTATTACCGCAGCATTTGGTTCTTTTGATGCTTTCAAAGAAAAATTTGCAGCAGCAGGTATGACTCGCTTTGGTAGCGGTTGGGCTTGGTTGATTGTAAAAGATGGCAAATTAGAAGTGTCTTCTACCCCTAACCAAGACAATCCTTTAATGGATGTGGCTGAAGTAAAGGGCCAACCAATTTTAGGCGCTGATGTTTGGGAACACGCTTATTATTTGAAGTATCAGAACCGCAGAGCAGACTATTTGGCTGCATTCTGGAATGTAGTCAATTGGACCAAGGTTGCAGAGCGTTTTGCAGCTGCTAAATAATCTACTAAAAGCAGATTGGCGCAGCAGTCAATCAAAGAAAATAGCTTAGTTTTAATCCCGCTTCGGCGGGATTATTATTTAAAAAAATGCAACATGAAACAACTGACTTTTAGCCTACTTGCTTTAACCTTATTTGCCTCTTGTTCTTCTAACATGAAACGGGTTTATGTGTTGAGTAAGGGACCTGCAACAGTTGACGAAGCTGCAAAGACTATTAGTGCCAAAGACGGTACCGGTCATGAAGAAAAAGTGGTAAACTATACAGACGCCACGGTGAATTTGCAATTAGACGCACCAGCGGGTAAAACTGCTGTAACGCTTACGGATAAAGGTTTGTATGTATTGAATCTCAAGAACGACACCATCATAGGTGCCCTTCAAAACTATACTGCTCCAAAATTGCAGCAGAACCTGCTTACCCAGGAAGATCTAAAAATGAAGATTGATAGTTTGCAACAATTGGTTGCGGGCAAAATTGTTTCTAAGGAAAAGAATTTCTTTATTCTACCCAACCAAGTTGTGAAGATTACTGATAATCTAGAAGCCATTATTGTAACGCCTTATCACCAAATGCGTTCAGCTGAAAAAGTAGACGGACAAGCACCAGAAGTGTATCGGTTTTATAGCATTCGTGAAATCAGAGAAACCATTGGCAAATTAGAGGAATTGACCAAACCCACTACCGCTGCTGAACCAGCAAAAAAGTAATCCTAAAGAGAAGGGAATTGCAAAGCAACCATCTTTGCATTGTAACGGTTTTAAAGCAATCAGCCCTAGGTTAAGGAACAGGGTCATAACCATGTGGTCCACCGGGATGACATTTGGAGATTCTTCTAATAGCCAGTCCTCCCCCTTTCCAAATGCCGTGTTTTTTCAAAGCATCTGCCGCATACTGAGAACAGGTAGGTGTAAAACGGCATTTAGGGCCCATTACGGGCGATAAAACCCATTGGTAGAACCGAATCAATACCATAAAGGGAAGGATCAGTATTTGCTTTAAAAATGCCTTCATATGCCCGAATTGGGGTTGTAATTTGGATTGGATAAAGGCGCTTTAGTTACAAACTGGTCAACAAGCTTTTGCATCAAGATCTGCATCTTTTCTGCTATTATTTTTCCGTCCGGTAAATCCTTTCCGGTATAGATAAAAAATAACTGCCACTGAAAGTCTTTGGGTAAGCCCTCATGCAATACTTTTTTCTGTAGCCTATAAGATTCTCGCAGTAGGCGCTTGATTCGGTTGCGGTCTACGGCTTTTTTAAAATGCCTGGAACTAGCACCCACACCCGCCATCAGGACCTCCCCATTGACGGGGCTATTGGTTTGATAAACCAGTTTTAATGGAAAAGCATTCAAGGATTTACCAGTAGCAAACAAATTCCCTAAAAGCTTACGGCTCTTGAGTTTTTGGTTGCGCGAATAAGTGAATGATCCTTGTTGCATTTGACAAAATTAAAAAAGCCCTATTCCGAATGAACGGAACAGGGCTAAATATTTTTACTACTTAGTAGTGGAATTATTTTAATCCTTTTTCGCTAGAAACAGTTAGTTTCTTGCGACCCTTCGCTCTACGGCTAGCCAATACTTTGCGGCCGTTGGCAGACTCCATACGTTTGCGGAAACCGTGAACGGTTTTTCTGCGACGTTTGTGTGGTTGGAATGTACGTTTCATTTTATCGATTTTTTACTAACCCGGTAATATTGTTACGTTTCATGCCTGCAGTCACCATACTGCTGCTTGTGAAAGGACGGCAAAGGTAATGGTTGTGTTGGAAACTGGCAAAGGAATATCAAAAAAAGCCCTAAAAAAATGGGCAAATCCTTTCATATGGCGGCTTTCAGCGTAAAATTGAGCCAATTTTCACCCCGATGACCATACTCAAAAGGCTAAATTAAGCCTATAAATCAACATGTTGTGAAATAACTGGCTTTCCAAAAAAATGACTGGCGTGTGCGTCAAAATCAGCTGCCGAGTCTGTGGTGCAAAAGCTGATTTGTCCATTTTTGGAACATTTTTCAGCCATTGTTGGGTGTTTTTCCAAATATGCTACTAGACTTTTGGCTACAATCTCTCCTTGAGAAACAATACTCACCCCAGCGGGAGCAAATGCCTTGATCTTATTGATCAAAATTGGATAATGCGTACATGCCAATAAAATGGTGTCTATCTTGAGTGACTGAACCATGAGTTGGTCTAAATGCTTTTTTACAAAATAATCTGCCCCAGGCTCATTGGCAGCACCATTTTCAACCAGTGGTACCCACATGGGGCAGGCTTCTTGAAATACCTGCATTGCTGGGAAAAATTTTTGGATCTCTATAGGATAGCTATTACTGATCACCGTTCCTTGTGTTCCCAAAATCCCCAAATGCCCTGTGTTGGAATAATGGCCAATAATCTCTGTACTTGGTCTAATTACACCCAATACCCTTTTGAATGGATCAATCCCGGGTAAGTCTTTTTGTTGAATATTGCGCAGTGCTTTAGCAGAGGCAGTATTGCAAGCCAGAATCACCAATTCACAAC
>CAMFKK010000140.1 GCA_945957225.1 uncultured Sphingobacteriia bacterium
CTATGATACTGACTCTTACTGGTTGATTCTGAAATGCCTAGTTGTTCTGCAATGGCTTTATGACTCAGGTCTTCTATAGCATAAAGGTTGAAGATTTCTCTACACCCATCTGGTAAGGCCTTGATCTGTTGGTGTAAGAGGTCTAAGCTCACTGTCTTCCACCATGCCATTTCTTCTTCGTCTGCTCTTTCTTCTAAATGCTCTTCCCAGGGTTCTAATCTGATTTGTTTTTTACTATGCCGGATACATTCATTCACTACAATCTTTCTTAACCATCCGCCAAATTGCAAGGGCTCTTTTAATTGGCTCAATTTTTTAAAAGCTTGTATAAAAGCGTCTTGCAAAATATCTTCAGCCTGCTCTCTGTTGCCCGTCATTCTAATGCAAATCTGAAACATGGCTTTGCTGTACAGCTCATACAACCGACCCTGCGCCAAAGCATTGCCCTTCATGGCTTCTTGCACCAGTGTTGCAGGTATGTTGTTAGTTGCTTCCAAATCTTGTACAGTTATAAGAGTGCTCGAATGGAAAAAGGTTGGAAATATTCCTAAAAAATCTTTGCTGCTTAAATGGTCGGCCTTATTTGACCGTGCTACTATCCGGAACTACAAAAAAACTGCCGGGCTGAATATGGTTAATATGCACGTCTGCCAGGTTCTGATCTGAATTAAAACCAATCCCAAATAGTCGCTGGCGCGATGGGTTGGACTGGCTAATAAATACTTCTTTTTCGGTTGAGAACCGCTGTGTGTTTTGATCCCAGATCAGTTCTTTGCAAATCAGGGTATCGCCTTTGATATTGAATACAATCACGCTATCGCGTAAGAAAATCTTGCTATCTCGCTCTATATAAGAGCCATATCGTGCAAACAATTTGCTTTGCAATTTTAGGCTGTCTGTAAAAAAATCAACCCTTAAGGTTTTGGGGTATTCTACTTTTCTGCCATTCTCATCCATACTCAACAACATCAGTGGTGCCGTTAGTTTGGCCCTGGTCTTGCCGTCCTGACTCATATAGCTCAAGACATTATTGGCCTCATCTACACCCTTCACTTTTACGCCCAAATTCTTCACCACATTAATATCATTCTCACAACCCGTACACACAAAAAAGCAGCCTATAACAATGGCTGCTAATCTTGTTCTTTTATGTAAAATAAGATTAATCATATTTACGTGGTTGGAACCAAAGATCGCTCAAACTCAGACCAAAAGACAAACGGATAAAGTTTTCTGTAATATTATTAACAGAAGTACCACGTTTGCCAAATTGTATAGCGGTATTGACAATGGTAAACTGACTGTTATAAGTATTCCATTTTCTAACTGGGATCCCTAATCCAAAAGATCCCCCAGTTGTTTTTAGTCCATTACCATCAGCGTTAATGCCTTCCTGACCAGTAAAGAACCCAAAACGATAATTCACGGTTCCCCAATAAGATCTTCCACTAACAGGGTCTGGTGAAATTTGTGCTCCCACTTTGAACATCCAACTATCATTTAAAGCATCGGCCTGGCCATAGTATTTATATTGACTCCATTTGGTAGCCGTATATTCTGCACCAATGCTCCAGATATCAAACAATCCCCTTGGGGCTAATACGGTTTTTCTAAATGTAATACCAGCGGCATAATTGGATGGCATGGTGATGGTTCCTTTTTGATTGGCCACATTATACACCGTGTCAATACCAACCAACTCGCCTATAGAATTAAAGGTAACAGTAGTACGGTCAATATCTTGTTTGGCCTTCATGTCATTACCTATGGTTCCACTCACACCCAATCTTACCAAATAGGTTTCAGTGGTTTTGATTCTTGGGATATTGACTTTTTTAACGGCAAATTCCCACTGACTACCTCCAGACAAGAACAGTCCACTAAAAGTACTGCTAGATCCAGATTTAGATTGTTTGTAGGCAATAGAATCATTGACAAAACTCACAAAAGTAGAAACCTCTTTTCGGCCAAAATTGATACCGGTATTAAACCCAATACTAAAGCCTTTCCATTTTTTGCCAATGCCAATAAAGGCTTGGTTTAAACCGCCAGAGCCGCTATAAGTTCTCTGAATACTATCTCCAGCAGCTCTTCCTGCTTCTATAATGCTGTAATTGATTCTGCTCAAGGGTCTAAGACCAAAAGCCATACCAAGACCTTTTTTCTTGTTTAAGGGCATGCCCAAAGCAAAATAAGAAGGGATTAAGTAGTTAGATCCAAACTTTCCAGAGGGATTATTGCTTCTAAGTGTTCTAGAATCATAGGTCAATCCTATGTCATAAGAAATCAGAAACAAATTGCTATAAGCGGCTGGATTGGCAAAATTCACGGATTGACCGTTGTTATTTGCCGTACCATCGGCGTAAGCCGCACCCAAACCACCCATTCCTCGGCTATTAATATGTTGTCCTTGAAAAAAATCACCCATTCCGTAACGGGAATAAGGCGAATTCTCCTGGGCATGCACAGAAAGCATTGAGAAAACGGCAATTGTTGCCGTAAAAAACCTAAACATTGTTAAACTCACTGATCGCATACAGGCCTTTATAAATTAGGTAAGGGTCGGCAAATATCTTGTTTTTTAAGTGTGGTACAAAAAAAGCCATATCCCCCCCGGTTAATAGCACGTTAAAGTTGTTGAATTTCAATGCATAAGCATCAATAATTCCGTCAATTTCTTTGGCCATTCCCAGGATAACACCGCTCAAAAGGTTGGTTTTGGTGTCATAACCTATTAATGGAAAGTTGTTTTCGGCCTCTACCAGGGGTAATAATGCCGTGTATTCGTGCATGGAACGGAAGCGCATTTGCATGCCTGGAGAAATGCTCCCACCCAAAAATTCGTGGCTAGGATTTACATAGTTATAGGTGATGCAAGTACCCAATCCAATCACCAGATTGTGCTGTTTTGGAAATAAATCCACCGCAGCAGCCACGGCCGCCAGTCTATCTGCTCCAATGGTCTCGGGTTTGCCCACCGGCGTGCTAAAGGGAATCTTGCTGGTATGACCCAGTTTGTGAAACAGGGTTGAAGCTGCCAAAACGGTTTCTACCTCCGGATCATGGTTAATCACGGAAGCCAAAATAGACTTATCAGGTTGAAAACTATTGATCAGTGTCTGAACCGTATCTGGATGGCCATTTTCAAGCACCACCATCTCAAGCAATTCCCTGCCTTGAAAAAGGGCGCATTTTAGTCTGGTATTGCCAAAATCAAAACAACAGGTTTTTTGCATGGTATTGGTATGTGTGGGAATAGTAGGCAAGATGCAAAAGATTTCGGTTCTTTGGCGGAATTATTGAAAGGAATATGAAAATTTCAGGTTTTACCATCATTCGCAACGCGGTTATGAACGATTATCCCGTGTTAGAAGCCATCAAATCCATTTTACCCGTGGTAGATGAAATGGTGGTGCTGGTGGGTGATTCTACCGATGAAACCTTGGCCCTGATTGAATCCATTGGAGACAGCAAAATCAAAATTCATCATTCTATTTGGGATACTAGTCTTAGAAGTGGAGGCGCCGTATTGGCAGTAGAAACCAATAAAGCCTTTCAATTAATTGACCCTAACGCAGATTGGGCCTTCTATATTCAAGGGGATGAAGCAGTTCATGAGCAATACCATGCAGCTATTAGAGAAGCATGTGTTCAGTACAAAGATGACCCCAAAGTAGAAGGTCTGTTGTTTAAGTACCTGCATTTTTATGGTACCTATGATTATGTGGGCGATAGTAGAAAATGGTACCACCGAGAAGTTCGCGTAATCAAGAACAACAAAACCATTCACGCCTATAAAGACGCACAGGGTTTTCGCGTTGGTGAAGCCGATAGAAAGATTGCTGTAAAACCCATTGAAGCTTATATTTATCACTATGGATGGGTGAAATCTTTGGAGCAAATGATCCAAAAACAAAAATATGTTTCTCAGTTTTGGGTAGGGGAAGATCAAATGCAACGCGTCATGGAAGCCGAGAACTTTTTTGACTTTTCAGACTTTGATTCTTTGGCAAAATTTACCGGTACACACCCTGTTGTGATGAAGGAAAGAATTGCCAGCAAGAACCTTCAAGTAGACTTAGATATTCAACAGAAAAAATTCAGCTTAAAGGAAAAATTCCTTTATCATTTTGAAAAAATCACAGGGATTAGGCCTTTTGATTTTAAGAATTATAAGATCATTCGCTAGCGCGATGCTCCATGGCTTGCTGCCAATATAAAGCCAGTGGAAATAGGTGCAGGAATGCTCCGAACTGGTAGTTCAAAGTGGTTTCTATCAAACAACTAATGGCTATAGCAATAGTCCAAATAACCAGACCAGGTTCTCTCAATTTGATACCCTGCCAAATAGGATAGAGTAGCCATCCACTAAACAAGATCATCGTCCACCAACCAGCACCCAGCCACCAGAACAACCACTGGTTAAATGGCCATCCAAATTCTGTGCTTTGTCCCTTAAAGAGTTTGGAAAAAGAGGCTGAAAGGGTTGCTGGAATGCCTGCCCAGCCTGCATTTGAATGCCCTTCTTGAATGGCTTGCCAAGCAGCCCAATTAATAGCCCTTCTGGTTCCATCGGAATAAGTGGGGTTGTATTGCTGTGGCTGAAATTGTTTCCATTCCCAAATGCTAAAAGCAATTTTTTGTTGTACCGTAGGGAAGAGAAAATAGGCGCTTGTTATTAGCACAAGTGCAATGGCTATCAGGAATCCTGCTTTATTATTAGTGATGGCTTGTAATTTTTTCCATTCCAATAATGGGTAAATCAAAATGGTCAAAATTAGTATGGCCCAACCCGTTCTTACAGACAAGAATACAATGATGATGGCTAAGACAGCAGCTAAAAAAAAGCGAGTTTTCTTTTGCAGAATGGGTTGGGTTAAGAGCAATAAAAAACTGGCACAGAGAAAAATTGAAAAGCGCACATGGTCTGTGTCCATAAACGTGGGCAAACTCTTTCCTTGGCCATAATCCTGCACGGCAGAAAAGGAATGCGTGATATAATATCCAATGGGATAAGCAACACCAATCAATGTGGCTGCTAACCAGATCTTAATCCAATGGTTTTGTCTAATCTCACTAGCAGTTGTTTGTACCACCAAAACCGTAGCCGGATACATGGCCCAGGTAAGTGCCAGGTCTCCATTGGGCTGGGACATTGGTCCTTGGTATGCGCCCAAAAGCCATAGGGCCATTGGAACCAGACTCCAGATGAAGAGCGGATTTTTCCATGAGAGCTGTTTCCAACCAATGACTATGGCATAGATACACCAGACACCTTGGGTTAGAGACATAAGGGCCCTACTCCAAAACATGCCCGATAGCAGCAAGACGAATAAGAAAATAGGAATTTGTTTTTTTAACATAGTCAATTCTTCAATGCTACTGATTTTTTGGGAGATGCCGTTAGGATCCTATTTCTATTTGTAAAATTTTCTGCTAATTGGCTGCACCGTCTTACATTTAGGCCCAGCTAATCAACATGTGGTCTCATCTAGTTAATCATATTTTTGCGCAAGAGGTTAAAAGCTTGGCCCGTGCCATTTCACTCATTGAAAATGAAGTGGAAGGCTACCAAGATTTTTTACAACAACTGCCTACTGGTAAAACCCCTGTAACAGGCATTACCGGCCCTCCCGGTGCTGGGAAAAGCACTTTGGTAGACGCATTGATTGGAAGATGGGTAGCCGAGGGTAAAAAAGTAGCCGTGCTCTGTGTAGACCCTTCTTCCCCTTTTCATCTAGGGGCACTTTTAGGAGACCGGATCAGGATGAGTGAATGGTACAATGAACCCTTGGTGTTTATTAGATCTCTTGCTAGCAGGGGAGCTCTGGGTGGCTTGCATCCACATATCTTAGACATTGTTACTTTATTACAAGCCGCAGGCTTTGACCAGATCTTGGTGGAGACCGTAGGAGTTGGTCAAAGTGAAATTGATATTACAGGCTTGGCCGATACTACCGTGGTAGTGCTGGTGCCCGAAGCAGGCGATGAAGTTCAAACCATGAAAGCCGGACTCATGGAAATTGCAGACATTTTTGTGGTGAATAAAAGTGACCGGCCGGATGCGGGCCGATTTGTCAAAAACCTGTTGGCCATTCTTCCGCATCCGGCCGCAGACGGCTATCAAATTCCGGTGCTGCAAACAGTAGCTTCCAAGCAGGAAGGGATTATACCATTAGCAGATGCCATTAGCCTACACCAACAACGCATGCAAGTTTCAAGTAGAAAAGCATGGTTGCTTACAGAGCGCGCTTTTCAATTAATTCAACAACAACGCATGAGCGATATTAATAAAGCTGGATTAAAATCAAGTATTGAAGCAGCTATGCAATTGCCTGACTTTAACTTATTCCGTTTCATAGCCCAACAATTTTCTAATTAATGCAAGCTGCTCAATCTAAAATCTTGTTTGACTGCGAACGCATGAAATATCCTCATACGGGGCTATATCATTTTTGTTGGGAATTGGGTCAGGAATTAATTACACAAAGTCAGGGAACAGATCTGAAAATTGATTTGTATGCCAAAAAGAAAGTACAACAACAATTTTCATCAAGGCCGGGTTTTTTAGAGCAATCTGCTTTGCACAAATTTTTAATGCCCAATTTGGATCAATGGAAGCTCTGGCA
>CAMFKK010000141.1 GCA_945957225.1 uncultured Sphingobacteriia bacterium
TGGCAATACGGTTAATGAGCAATCTGTTGCAACTGCCATTGATATTTATAGTGTTAAAGCAGACTATGCAAAATCCTTCAAAGCTTCCAAATCAAAGCTAGAAGCTGGTTTTAAATGGAATCAGATTAATACCGATAATGATTTGCAAGCAGCATTATTCTATGCTGGAACTATGAACCCCGATACTGGAAGAACCAATACATTTAAGTATACCGAAAACATTTCGGCGGCCTATCTAAGTGTCAATAAAAAGATGGGTAAATGGGAAACACAGATAGGTCTACGAGCTGAATATTCCAGGATCAAAGGTCAGAGTACTGACTTAAAAGGAACAAGTATTTATTATCCAGATACCAGTTACCTGAATCTTTTTCCAACAGCATTTTTACGTTATACACTCAATGACAAAAACAGTTTTGGTATCAATTTTGGCCGCAGAATCAATAGACCAAGCTATCAAGACCTAAATCCATTTGAATTTGTATTTGACAATTATACCCGATCTAAAGGCAATCCTTATTTATTACCAGAATTGAGTAGTCAGTTGGAATTAAGCTATTCTTATAGAGGCGCGCTAAATATTGGACTTGGATATAGTCATACCCAAAATGTTTTTCAAGACATCAGTATCCAGAAAGGAGAAGTTACAGAAGCCACTACTTATAATATTGGTACAGAAAAAAGATTCTTTTTAAACTTTAGTCTTTATCTGCCCGTGAATAAATGGTGGGAGCTCTATACCAATCTATCACCCAATTACAAGCGCTATCAAGGCCAAGTACCAGAGGGGATGATTGACCAATCAGCATGGGCCATGAACTGGTATGGATCTAATAGTTTTTCCTTACCCAAGCAATGGAAAATTCAATTAAGTAGCTGGGGTAATATTGCTACCAGGAATGCCATGTCTTCTACAGCTTGGTTGGGTTCAGTTGACCTTGGTATTGGAAAATCTTGGAAGGATCAACCTTGGTCATTTAGGGTTTCTGTATCAGATTTGTTTAATACTCAACGATGGAAACAGGAGGTAGATTTTGGAAATGTCAATTATCAATACCTGCGTAAATGGGAGAGCCGCAGCTTGCGTTTGCAAGTTACATACAAATTTGGAAAGACTAAATTTAGTAAGCGTGATAGAGAGATTGGATCAGCTTCAGAAGAAGGTAGGATCAAGTAAGATAGGTGACTACGCAGGCCCACTCCGCTTTTCGGGTACAACTCCCGCAGTGGTGAAGTATAAAAAAAACCTCCAGAACAATCAGCGCTGGAGGTTTTTATCTTATTGTTTGATCCATTCAAATAATCCGTTTTGCTGCACTTTCATCTTGGTCACTTTGCCCTTGCCGTCTAGTACAAATTCTATTTGTGCGTCTTTGACACCCTTAAAACTGCACTGGGTAAAATTCATAAAGACAAGGGGTGTGATTTCTGTGGCTGATAATTTTGCCACCAATACCCCTTTCATATTTTGAATACTGATTTTTCTTTTGGGGTCAGTAGACAAAACATAGTTGCCCAAATAATTGGGGTAAGCCGATTTTGGAATCACAAATGTTTCCACTTTTGGAACAAGTTTCTTTAACTCATATTTTTCACCCTCGTCATCCAATAACACTTTGGTTACTTTGCCATCAGCTCCTTTTATAAAATCCAATTCTGTTTCCATGATCTTCAAAAAGAATCGATGGTCATTGATAGGATACAAATTGGTTTTAGGCATGTTCACCGTTTTAGAAGAGACTTTTAATTTGCCGTCTTCTAAAATAATAGTGGCTTTGAGTTTGCCATCATAGTCACCCACGTATTGCTCCAATACTTCTTCAGAAAGCTTGGCAGTTTGTCTAAAAGGCCTATATCCCTCCCATTCCCATGGAATGCTCAATCCAGCAATTTTTTCCAATACTTCTTTGTAAATGCTTTCTCCATTTGAGCTATTACTCATCAATAGTATGGCCCATTTCTTTTCAGGGATAGAAACGCAATAATGTCCCCAACCATCAATATGGCCCTCTTTAAAATAGGCAGGTCCAAAAGGGGTTTTCATCACGCCCCATCCTAGACCATAGCCCAATTCTATAGCAAAATTGGCGCTAGTGGTATCTGTGTTCAAAGAAGGAAATTGGTGTTTGGTATAAATGCCAATTTGCTTGCTGGTCATTTCTTTTCTGCTCTTGTCAGAAATGAGTTTGCCACGCAATAGTCCAGAAAGAAATTTGCTATAGTCTGCAATAGTTGTTTCCATGGAACCCGCAGCATTGGCTTTTGTCCTTTTTGATTTATCTAAAGTTTCTTCATTAAAATCATGCCCTACCGCAAAATTATTTTCAAATTGGGGCTGCCATAAATAGGAGGTCCTGTACATGTCAAGTGGTCGGAAGATTTTCTCTTGGGCCAATGTTTCCAAAGGTTTGGCAGTAATGGTTTCTACTACCAATTGCAGTAAGGCAATACCTTCTCCACTATAGGCATAACGTTCACCTGGGGTGAAAAAGAATTCCAACTTATTGTTTTCTTTTGGATTGAATTGGCGCCAATTAGGAAAACCCGTGGTATGGTTCAAACAATGACGCGCCGTCAACAATTTCCATCGGCTATCGCCTGCTAGGTCTTTGTATTCTGGATAGTCCGGAAGTGGTTTTGGTAAATAAGTATAGATAGGTTTGTCCAAATTTAATTTACCAGCTTCTACTAATTGCATGACCATTACGGCAAATAATGATTTTGATAGGGAGGCACCATAAAAGCAAGTGCTGGTATCATTCATGGTATTTTGCCCCTTATTCTTAAAACCAAAAGCTTTTACATAAAGCGGTTTATTGTCATTGATCACCGCTACAGAAAGACCAGTAACTTCTGCCTGTTGCATTAAATCTGTGATAATGGTTTCGGCTTGTTTGCTCTCTATTTTTTTGCCATCAGCTTTTTGAAACTGTTTTGGTTGGGCAATCATGGCTTGGAATGCTAGGCATCCTGTCAAGAAGAGTACATATTTTTTCATGCGCATTAGGGGTATGTTATTATCTAATTCCTATCTCTGCTACCGTTGGTGCGGAGCCGTCAATGGTATGTTTTGCCGTAATACGCAAAAATCGTGCCTGTGTTGGATTTTTTAATACGGTGGATTGTTGAACTGGATTATTGGCAATATTGGAGAATTCTCCTTGGGCGGCAATGCTAAAATTTTCACCATCCAAACTGGTTTCATAGAGATACTGATCAACCATTCCCTTTTTCAAACCATCCTGTCTGGGTAAAAAATCTATGATAGAAATAGTCTGTGTTTTTTGGAATTCAATCAACAAGTACTCCCTTTTGGGGTCTCCCACATAGGTCCAGGTAGCTGGATTGCCATCAATGGCTGCTGAATCCTGAGAAGGCAATAGCTTCCAAGATTTTTTGGCATTGACCATGGCAGCCAAATTGGCTTTTTCATTATCTATTAATACGGATTCTGGCTCTGCAAATAAGGCAAAATCGCTCAGGGCAATGCTCACAGGCGATTGTTCAATTCGTAGACGAAGTTTTTGAGCAGTGACCATCTTGGGTAAACGAATCAATCTATTACCCCCAATACTAGTGGCTGTGGCAATTTCATTCCATCCCTTTCCATCCCAAGTATCTATGGCTACTGCCTCAATGCGTTGCCCAAGCTTAATATTCTCGCGTAAGCGAATTACATTAAACTTACTTGGTAAACGAAGATTAATTTCTACACTAGCACTGGTCACATTGTCATCGGTAGCCCAATAACTATAACGGTCATTATCGGTTAAATGGTTAACGGTGTACAACAAACTTTTGCCCCTAGTATTGCTAGCTGTAATGCGGGCACCTTGTGCTAAATTCTTTGCAAATGTGGCACGTAAAATATCGCCAAAGGCCTTCATATTGGCAATATCATCTGGATGCAATTCACCAGTTGGCATGGGTGCAATTCCCAAATCAAGAGAAGCGCCACGCCCTACACTTTTATAATAAAGGTTCAATAATTGAATAGGTGTTTTTGTTTTACCGTCTTGTTCTGGATGATAAAACCAACCTGGTCTCAATGGCACATCGCATTCTGCGGGAATCCAAAATGCACCATTTCTGGTTCCAATAGGCAGCATATCTTCTTTGACAAAACCTGGAGAGGATTTTTTGCCTGGCACAGGACTCTCTGGTGTAAAAGTGGCCCAGGAAGTAGGACCTGCTTCACCCCTTTCATTGCCAACCCAACGAATATCGGGTCCAATATCACTAAAAACAACTGCCATAGGTTGTTTGCTTCTAACAATCCCCCAGATTTTTTCATAGTCATAATATTCAGATGCGTTGATAGACCTTTTTTCTTTGGCACCACCATAATATCCATCGCCTCCATTGGCTCCATCAAAGAACACGGTATAGAGTTTTCCATAATTGGTATAGAGCTCTTCTAATTGTGGATGATACACATTGTTTACGTATGCAGGTTTGCTATAATGCGGATTATTTCTATCCCATGGAGAGCAATACAATCCAAAAGCAAGTCCTGCTTTTTTAGATGCATCCATCATTTCTTTGACCAAGTCTCCCTTTCCTCCCCTAAATGGGGATGCACTAATATTATAAGGTGTTGTCTTTGTTGGCCAAAGTGCAAAACCGTCATGATGCTTGGCTACCAGGGTCAAACCCGTGAATCCACCGGCTTTGATGGCAGCAAAAATTTTGTCTGCATTAAAATTACTGGGATTAAAAATGGCAGGTTCGGCGTCTCCAAAACCCCATTCTTTATTTTGGAAAGTTGTGGGTGTAAAATGCATAATCACATACATTTCCATTTCTTGCCAACGCAATTGTCTTTCTGTTGGTAATACACCATAAGGCTTTGGTGCGCTTTGCGCGATAATCATTGTAGCAAATAAGCAGCAGCACAAAGAAAAAATCATTCTTTTCATAACAAGGATTGATGCGTAAAATAGTAACTATTTTCCTTTTAGGTGTTTCCAGATTTTTTGAATGCTATGACTGGGATGTTCACTCACTTTTTGCTGGGTATTCCCCAATCTCTGCGTGGGATAAATACTAGAATAGCCACTGGCCAATTTTGCTACCAAACAGGCTATGAAAAAATAGAGTACAAAATCAGTTCCAAACAATTCGCATCCCATAATAGTAGATGCAAAGATGGTATTGGTAGCTCCTGCAAAAACAGCCACAAATCCAATGGCTGCAAACAAATCCACTGGTGCTCCCATGATCCAAGCAAGGGTATTGCCCAAAGCGGCTCCTATAAAAAATAAAGGAGTTACTTCTCCACCTTTAAAACCTGCACCTAATGTGATGGCGGTAAACATCAATTTCCAAAACCATGTGTAAGTACTAACTCCATTTACTTTAAAAGCATTCAAAATAGAAGCCCCATTGGCTTGCTCTGCTACCACGCCAAGCCCTAGATAATCACGGGTATTGAGTAAATAACTTAGCCCAATGACCAATAATGCGCCTATGACGGGGATCAACCATTTAATGGCAATCCATTTTTGTAAAAGGCTTTTTACTTGCAAATGCGCCTCGGCAAATAAAAAAGCTGCTAGACCAAATCCAATAGCTGCTATCAATGTTTTACCAACTAGCACTAGATCAAAATGCAAAAAATTTGCAAATGAATTGGGGTCAAGTTGAATCTGGTATTGGGTATGATGAATACCCCATGCTAGACAAACCAAATGCGCTACTATGCTGGTAAAATAACAGGGTAGAAATTCTTTGAACTGAATTTTTCCAATGGCAATGACTTCTACTGCAAATACAGCACCTGCTAAAGGTGTACCAAATACAGCTGCAAAACCTCCCGCCATACCACAGATTAAAACAAGTTTTAAGTCTGCTTCCTTCAATGAAAACTGTCTACCTAAATAAGCAGCCATACCACCTCCCATTTGAACTGCGGTTCCCTCTCGGCCAGCTGAGCCACCAAATAAATGCGTGATCAAAGTAGTCAACAAGACCAAGGGAGCCATTCTTGCTGGTACCTTGGTTTGGGTTTGATGTATAGCTTCAATGAGTAAACCATTACCCCCTTCAGAGCCCTTGCCCCAATAATGGTACATAATGTAGATCATAATGCCAGCAAAAGGCAATAAAAACAATAACCAATGGTGATGCCAGCTTACATAAGTTACTTGATCCAGTAACCAAAGAAATAGGGCAACCAGACTACCCACTTGAATAGCCAATAAAGCAAGAATCAATATCCATTTAACAACTGGTAGTTTTGAAAACAGGGTAGAGAAACTTAGTTTGGTTGACTGCATTTTTGTTGGTGTACCAACATGGATATCATGTTCTTTGTACACGACGAATGTACCGATTTAATTTTTTTTACCATTCACAAACCTAAAACGACCTTTTACAAACTCTTAACCGTTTTTGCAGGAAAAATTGGATGACAACTAAAAAAAATTCATGCAATAGATTATATTTGATTTTGGTTTGTAACTCCCAATAAACTGTTTGTTAACAGCAACGCTGTTGGTATCCTGTCTCTTATACACATCTGACGCTGCCGACGACTAGTCGAGTGTAGAT
>CAMFKK010000142.1 GCA_945957225.1 uncultured Sphingobacteriia bacterium
TTGTCTAATATTTCTGTATCCGTAGGTCAGGAAGTAAAAGCTGGTTCTGTTCTTGGAAGATCGGGTAATGGCCTTGACGGAGAAGGCTCTCTCTTGTTCATGGTGAACAATGAAAAAGCCACGCCCCTTAACCCCGAATCCTGGCTAAAATCTCGCCGCTAATTTTCACTGATTTATAATATCTTGAGGCAAATACTTGCCATGTCTCAATACATTCTCTCCTTTGACCAAGGGACCACTTCTAGCCGCGCCATTGTTTTTGACAAACAAGGATCCATCATAGCGGTAGCCCAAAAAGAATTCACGCAAATTTTTCCTCAACCAGGTTGGGTAGAGCATGATGCCAATGAAATTTGGAGCACCCAATTAGGAGTAGCTGCGGAAGCCATTATCAAAGCCGGACTTACAGTAAAAGACATAGCCGCTATAGGAATCACCAATCAACGTGAAACAACCGTGGTTTGGGACAAAGCCACAGGCCAACCCATACACAATGCCATTGTTTGGCAGGATAGAAGAACCGCAGATTTCTGCGATAGTCTCAAAGCCCAAGGCAAGGACAAATTAATCCAACAAAAAACGGGTTTGGTCATTGACGCTTATTTTTCCGCTACCAAGGCCAAATGGATCTTGGATAAAGTGGAAGGGGCAAGAGCTCGCGCCGAAAAAGGAGAACTCTGTTTTGGAACCATTGATACTTGGCTGGTTTGGAAATTAACCAATGGTCAGGTACACGTGACTGATGTTTCCAATGCATCTAGAACCATGCTCTTTAATATTCATGACCTTTCTTGGGATCAGGAATTATTGAACATTTTTGATATACCAGCCGCCATGCTTCCTACCGTAAAAAGCAGTAGCGAAGTCTATGGCCATACCCAAAACTTACTTACAGCTCACAGCATTCCAATTGCAGGAATTGCTGGAGACCAACAATCAGCTCTTTTTGGACAAATGTGTACCCAGCCAGGAATGGTTAAAAACACATATGGTACAGGCTGTTTTATGCTCATGAATACGGGAGAAAAAATGGTTCCATCTACCCATAACTTATTGACTACCATTGCATGGCAAGTAAATGGAGTTACCCATTATGCCCTGGAAGGAAGTGTGTTCATAGCTGGGGCAGTAGTTCAGTGGCTGCGCGATGGACTAAAAATCATTAGAACTTCAGCTGAAGTAGAAACACTTGCTGCAGAAGTACCAGATAGTGGCGGCGTTTATGTAGTACCAGCCTTCGCAGGCCTAGGGGCCCCATATTGGAACCAGCACGCCCGTGGTACCATTGTTGGAATCACCCGAGGTACCACAGGCGCCCATTTTGCCCGTGCAGCCCTTGACAGCATTGCATACCAGACCATGGATGTGCTCAAAGCCATGGAAGCCGATTCAGGTATTTCAATTAAAGAACTTCGAGTAGATGGAGGTGCTACAGCTAATAATCTTTTAATGCAGTTTCAAAGCGATATGCTAGACACAAAAGTAGTCCGCCCTGTGGTCATTGAAACAACCGCCATCGGCGCAGCCTATTTGGCTGGTTTAGCAGTTGGATTCTGGTCCAGTTTGGAAGAAATTCAGGCTCAGTGGCAAATGGAGCGGGTGTTTAGTCCTGAAATGGAATCGGAGCAACGAGAAGAATTGGGCAAGGGTTGGAAAAAAGCCATTAATGCGGCGGTGAGTTGGTAGTGAATTGTTTTTATCTTTAATTATGGATTCAAAAATTGGCATTATAGGTCTTGGTTATGTAGGTCTGCCATTAGCCTGTTTATTTGCCCAAAAATTCCAAGTCAAAGGTTTTGATATTGATCTTCAAAAAATTCAACTATTACAACTTGGAATTGACCCAACAGGTCTTTCAACAGGATTTCAAAATAATGCACTCAATTTTTCCAATAGCATTTCAGATTTAAAAGAATGTAACATCCTTATTGTTACAATTCCTACCGATATAGATGCTCAAAATCAACCAGATCTTGGCCCTTTGAAAAAGGCTTGCCAAATGATTGGTAGTATCTTGGAGAAAGGGATAACCATAGTTTTTGAGAGTACCGTTTATCCAGGGTTAACCGAAGAAATTTGTATTCCCATTTTAGAGCAAGTAAGTGGATTGGTTTGGAAAACTGATTTTAATGTAGGTTATTCTCCAGAGAGGATTAACCCTGGGGAAAAAGCTAGACCTATTGCGAGTATCAAAAAAATAGTTGCAGGTGATACAATAGAAACAACAGAAAGATTGGCTCAGTTATATGGATCTGTAATAGAAGCAGGAATCTACAAAGCACCCACCATTAAAGTTGCCGAAGCTGCAAAAGTGATTGAAAATGCACAACGTGATTTAAATATAGCTTTTGTAAATGAACTGGCTTTGATATTTGACAGAATGGGAATTGATACCAGAGAAGTTTTAGAAGCCGCTGCAACCAAGTGGAACTTCTTAGCTTTTGAACCTGGTTTGGTTGGTGGGCAATGTATAGGAGTTGATCCCTATTATTTGACCTATAAATCAGAATCATTGGGATATACACCCAAGGTTATTCATTCTGGTAGATTGGTTAATAATGAAATGGGAAAATTCATTGCAGAAAAAGTTGTTAAAACCTTAATACAACAGGAAAAACCCATATCTAAATCAAGAGTTTTGATTTTAGGTTGTGCTTTTAAAGAGAATATTGGAGATGCTAGAAATAGCAAAGTATTTGATATCTGTCATGAATTAAAGGCTTATTCAGTTCAAGTAGATATAGTTGATCCATTGGTAGCAAATACTCATTTTAAACATCTGGATTTTCTAATTTCAGAAAATTTGAATCATGAAATTAAATATGATGCTATTATCTTAGCAGTAAAACATCAAATATTTAAGAACATTGATTTGAATAAGCTAATTTCAATGTCAATTAAAGGGCAATTAAATTTGTTTGACGTTAAAGCATTCTATCAAATAGAAGAGGCTAAAACTGTTTCAACAGTATATTGGAGATTATAGAAATGTAAAATGCCCTATAAAAAACTACAATGGCTATAAAAAAAGCAATTTTCTTATTCTTGGTTTTCTGTTTTGTATATAAAGCCAATGCACAGTCCTATACCTTAGAATCCATTGATCAAAACAAATTAAGAAACCAACAGTTATTGGGTGAATATGACTCCAGTGTTTCTTTTGCTGTTCAAACTAATTCCATTATTGCTAATTCTAAACCTAATTGGAAAACCCCAAATGTTAAGTTGTTACCTTTTGTTTTATCCCAACAGTTCAATAGCCACCATCCCTTTGGTTGGAATGATGGAGCTATGATACAAGCCAAAGGGTATCAAGTCTTGGCTAGGCCAGGCGTACATGCAAAATTTGGTGTTTTTGAAACACAAATAGCTCCTGAATTTGTATTTGCAACCAATGGAAACTACCCAGCAAATGCCCAATACGGAAATCCAAATAACCAATCTTTTAGTAAAGTCAATCTTGGCCAATCTTTTGCAAAACTAAATCTTGGGCCAATTTCTATTGGAGCTTCTTCAGAAAACCTATGGTGGGGTCCTGGTATAAATAGCTCTTTGTTGATGAGTAATAATGCGCCTGGTTTTTTACACGCATTTATCAGAACAAATAAGCCCATTAAAACCCCAATAGGAAATATTGAATTCAATTTAATTGGTGCAAGACTAGAATCAAATAATGCTTTGGGTTATGAAAACAATCACTTACAAACCAAAAACATCAACGACAATTGGCGTTATTTAAATTCCTATGTGATTAGCTGGCAACCTAAATGGGTAAAAGGAGTATTTGTAGGAATGACACGTTCTTTGCAACAATACGGTGACCAAGCATTAAAACTAAATGGTGGTTTCGTTAGTAAATATTTGCCTGTATTAGGTTTAGCATTTCAAAAAGTTAATAGTAGAGGAGAGGATTCTATTAATAGAGATCAGTTGGCCTCTTTTTTTATTAGATGGATTTTTCCAAAATCAAATGTTGAGCTCTATGCTGAATATGGGAAAAATGATTATGGTTTAAATATCCGAGATTATATGATGGCTCCCACCCATTCTGCTGCTTATACCATTGGCATTAGAAAAATAATTAAAAAAACTTCTGATAAATACATACAATTTGAAACTGAATTAACTCAAATGAGTCAATCTCCTGATTATTTGGTTAGAGATGCGGGAAATTGGTATACACATGGTGGTATTTTTCAAGGTTATACAAATTACAATCAAGTTTTAGGCGCAGGAGCTGGTTTTGGTACTAATGTTCAAACCATTGCTGCTACTTGGGTAAATGGCATGATTAGAAATGGATTTTTGGTTCAAAGATTGGAGCATGACCCCATAAATAGAGCCAATAAATGGAATGATATTAGCATTGGATGGATGCCTCAATGGACCTATAAAAAGATGATCCTTGGCGCAAAGATTCAATTAATTCATTCTAGTAATTATGCATGGGAACAGGGCAATAATCCTATTAACCTGCACAGCAGACTCATGATTCAATATAATTTCAAATAGATGAAGGGTAGAAGAATTTTAATAGCTGTTTTCCTTTTGATTGCTGGTTGGCAAACGACTTCTTTTGCCCAATCAATTCATACGGACATTTTAAGAGAACTGAAGATTACCCAAACATTGATTGGCAATGCTGATACAATGCAACCTGTCAATGCTAATTTGATTAAAGGTAAAAACTGGAATCTGGGTTTATCACCCATTGCAATTAACCAATTGAATAATTCAGATTTGCCTATTGGATACAATTTAGGATCAGCCATTGCCGCAAAGGGCTATCAAATTCAAGTTGCTGCAGGAATAGAAGCAAATATTGGTAGGCATCTTCATATTAAATTAAATCCAGAATTTGTAAATGCCCAGAACAAAGATTTTGAACAGTTCTCTCAAATATTAGGAGATAGGGTATGGGCCAATTATTACCAGTTTTTAAATACCATTGACCAACCTGTAAAAATGGGTGAGGGAACATATAGCAAATTATTTCCTGGTCAATCACATATTAATTATCGATTCAAAAAACTAGAAGCGGGCATTTCAACAGAAAATTTATGGTGGGGGCCGGGTTGGAAAAATGCCTTAATCATGAGTTATAATGCACCTGGTTTTTTACATGCTAGTTTTAAAACAGTAAAACCCATTCAAACCAAGATTGGTCAATTTAGTGGTCAATGGATAGGTGGGGCATTATCAGAATCAGGAGTCTTGCCTCCTAGAATCTATAGTGCATACAATGGTTCTTTTTTATACCAACCCAAGCCAACGGATGATCGTTTCATGACAGGTATGAACCTAAGTTGGCAACCAAAATGGACGCCTGATTTAACCATTGGATATTCATCTGTATCTTATTTTTATGGCAAAGACTTTAAAAGCCCCTTTGATTTAATTCCAGTATTTAGTTCTGGCAATAAAGCAGGATTAGGTGCTTTTTTTGCTTCCTATAAATTGCCCAAAGAAAAAGCAGAAATCTATTTGGAATTTGGTGCCAAAAGCCCCAATTTCAGGAGGGCCTATGTGGCAGGATTTAGAAAATTATTCCCAACAAAGCATGATGCCTTTATTCAGTTTGCGGTAGAATTAACACAGATGCAGGCTCAAAATGCGGAGTTGATCAAAAAACCTAATAGTTGGTATACAGATGCCTATGTGCAACAAGGATATACCCATTGGGGAAAAACCATTGGTGCTGGTATTGGACCAGGGAGTAATAGTCAGAATATAGAACTAGCCTGGGTCAAGGGTAAAAACAAAATTGGACTACAATTTGAGCGATTAAGACATAACAGTGATTTTTATTATTTGGCTTTTGAATCAATTGGTGATTTTAGAAGACACTGGATTGACCTGTCAACAAGCGCTAATGCAACCATTGACCTCAAACATTTTTTAATTGCGGCCCGAGTACAATTAACCAGAACCTATAATTATCAATGGTTAATTATTCAATCAGATCCTAATAATTATTTTCAACCTGGCAATGAATACCTGAATCTAGGAGGAGGCCTGTCTTTGCTATTCCGTTTGTAATCTAACTTATTTACCCAAGAATTTTTGTTTTATTAAAATGGGAACTATAGCAGGTGCTTCAATAAAATACCTTCTAAACAATCTTTTGGGTTCCTTCAAAAAACGGTAAAGCCATTCCAACCCATTTTTTTGCATCCAAACAGGGGCCCGATTAAATTTCCCTACTGCTACATCAAGCGACCCACCAATACCAATATTGATAGAACTGTTCAGTGCATGGTAGTTTTGTTGAATCCAATAATCCTGTTTGGGTGCTGTTAAACTTACCCAAAGAATATCTGGTTTTACCGCATTGATTAATGCAATCATTTTTTGATTCTCCTCAGCACTAAATTCCTTTGCAAAAGGGGGACTATAGACTCCCACTACTCTAATGCCGGGGTATTTTTCTTCTAATTGCTCCTTATAGCTTTGGGCAACCCCTTCTCCTGCTCCTAAAAAAAACATGCTAAAATCTTGTTGGTAACAACGCTCAATATATTGGGGCAATAAATCTAATCC
>CAMFKK010000143.1 GCA_945957225.1 uncultured Sphingobacteriia bacterium
CTAGTCGTCGGCAGCGTCAGATGTGTATAAGAGACAGGATTAGATCCAAAAAACAAGGGCTGCAATTTTACATCAAAATTGTGCTAATAATTGTAAGTATAATTGCCGATAGATATTTGTCAAATGATTCAGAATCTGTATGGGCTAGGAGCAATGGAAAAACGATTGGTAAAACTTTTATTCAGGATACTATTCATGGAAAGATAGTTGAAATATATTACATATATTAATATTATAAGATGAGGGGATTTCTTACAATAATTACTTTTTTAGTCTTGATAAGTAATCAATTATTCGGGCAAGACATTCAAAAATATCAATATTTTATAAATAAAGCCGAACTAGAAATTACAGAACTAAACTTTGGAAAAGCGTTAGCTTTTTATGATTCTGCATTTTTCTCTATAAAATTCCCGTTTTCCGTTGATATCTATAATAAATCAATATGCTCAATAAAACAGGGCGAATACGCTGAATCATTTTTAAGTATAAAACAGTTAATAAAATTAGGCGTTGATTCATCTCTATTTAATAAGAGACCTTTTAATCTGCTAAAATTGCAAAAGGGGATGTTTGCTAATTTTATGAAAGACTATCCTGATTTAGTAAATGAATATAAAGCAACAAAAAAACAAAGTGTCATAAAGGAATTGAACGACATGGTAGAGGCAGATCTATTCTTGTATTGTGCTAAACCTGCTAAGCCTCAAATATTTGGTTATATTGAATTCATAAAAATAAACAAGAATTACCTTGACTATAAACTTATTGACTTGTTTAATGAAAATGGAGGATATCTAGATGAATCAAATATTGGTGTTCCTTTTAAAGATTCAAAAATGGCTACAGTTCCAATTTTCTTTCCATTAATTGCACGATCTTTTAATAATAACGATACTACTCTTACATTTAACATTTACATAGCGTTAAAAAATGGGATGATAAAACCTGAGGTATTTGAAATATTTATGGAAGACAGAATTGAAGGAGGACTTGGTAGAGGGAATGGAGTAATCGTTTATAAGAATAAGATTTATATCCCAAAGATATATTCCAAAGAAAAAATGTATGTGAAAAATAGGAGTAATTATTTTCTTTGTTCATTACAGGATCAAGTAAGGAAAACACTTTTTTCTGAATGCAAAGATAAAGACGGGTTTCTCTTTTATACAGGTATTTCACGTTACAGCTCAATGAATGAGTTAGCTGAGAAGTTTTTGAACTTACAATATTTTAAGACGTCGCTAAAGTTAAAACAGAAATGATATTGATATTTACTGGCGATACTACATACCTTAACCCCCTATTTCTAGAGAGCCTTGACCCCGTAATCCCATTTTAAGGTATTCCCTATCTAACATTTTTTTTGACCCCCATTTCAATAAGATTACTATTCTACTATAAATATTACAAATTAAAAATATGATTCAAGTTTTACAGGGGGTCAAGCAAGGATGGTATAGGGGTATGAATGTTATGGATTTTCCAAGTGGCGCAACAGTTGAGGAGATTTCCCATGCATTGAACCATTCAAATATTGAACAGACACAGAATTACTTAAAACAGTTCCCGAGCAAGTATTCCGATATCGCCTTTGAAAGGTTCGAGGATTGGGTTGAGATTTAATAAATAGTATACTTTCTTTTAACGTTATATTATTGACAATATAATCTTAATCTAATAAGTAGAGTACGTCTTCACCAATATTGTATTCCAGTCTTGCAGGTTTCCCGCCTCTATTTGAAGCTGCAACAATCTTTCCTTGAAAGGTAAATTCGCTATATCCAAAAACAATAAGTTTATTAGAGTCCTTATTTATAACTACTGAATCTGCTTTTGTGATACTTAATTTATCAGAACTTATCACAACGTTCCCTTGAAGGGTTGTAATACTGCCGTTGCTACCACTTATTGAAAACTTGTCGCTCCTTAAAATAGAAATTTTTGAATTATTTCCTTGAGCGTGTAACAAACTTATTGATGAAACTGCTAATATTAAAAAAGTGGTTAGAAGTAGTTTTTTCATATTAATACTTTTAACTAAATGTAATATTATATTTTAAACTATTGTTTATAATATGGATTTTAACATTGGAATCACAAATGTGATTGTAAGGATAATAGTACACCCATAAAAAACTATCATTCGACTTGGTTTAATTACAAACGAGGTGACTTTCAATAAACAAACAAATCTTGAAGGTTATACAATTTATCCACTTCATCCTTTGGGTTAGAAAGATTTAATTTTATATCCTATTTCTGAGTTATCATTTTAATAGCTTCTTCTAATAATTCATCCCTACCTTCCTTAATGCCTTTGATTGTTGGTTTAACTATTTTGTCGGGAATTATTCCAACCCTTTGTGTTTCTCTGCCATCAGGGTAATAAACACCCAAACCACTGATCCCAGTTGTAATACCACCAGGTAGTGAAAATTGAGAGAAATTTCCATCTGCTCCAGCTGTTGTACTGCCAATTACAATTGCATTTTTTGACGCCCGAAATGCCATTGTAGTATATTCAGCTTGACTTTGTGTTGTTTCATTTACCAGAATGACTACTTTGCCATTATAATGATCAGTTGGTGAACTTGAATTACCTATCATTACTTGTTTCTTATTGGTAAAAAGTCCTGGGTATTGAATACTTGGTTCTGAAAATCTTGCAAAGTATTTTGGTTTTGAATTAAGATAATTACCCATAGTAAATACCATAAAATCGGATGGATAACACCGCATGTCAATCACCAATCCTTTTGATTTTGAGATTAGCGGTTTCAAAGAAGGCATATAGCTATTCTTAAAAGTGCTAGGGTATAAATAGGTAATATCAGGACTCAGATACTTAAAACATGTATCGGTTTTATTTCCTTTGTTATTACTATTATACCTCATAGTCTGAATCAAATATTTTTCAATTTTACTATTTCTGTCTAAAGATATTTCAAGGGTTGAATCATTTGTTCTAAATAATTCAATTTCAATATTTCGTAGTTGTGTTGGGTAGTTTGAGGCGGGTATATAGGGAAGTTTCTCTTTGATAATATTTGCAATTGACTTCCCATTGATGGTTTTAATGATATCGCCTTTTAATAAAATTGATTTAGTATTTAGAGTTGAAGGATAATCTTTTATTACAACGGCCTGATTTTCTATAAATTTTATTTCAATAGGGACATGATACTTTCCTTTGAAGTTTTCTAATACAGAATCGTAGCCCCATATATTTGCATGAGAATCCTGAATTTGAGCAATTAGCAACAGTGCTGATAGTTTATAATCTAATGCCGACCTTGATTCTATGAATCTTGGGAGGAAGTTTAAAAGAACAGAATTCCAATTTTGATCCATTAATTTTCGATTTGGAAAATAATATTGAATGATATTCCAATATCGATATAAACTCAATAAACGAAAGCCAGCATCAGGATAAGAGAATTTGTTGTATGGGTTTTCATTGAATATTGGGTTATGGATATTCTCTGCTAAAGAAATATAGTAATTATTAGAACTCTTCTTGACATTCTTGATTTGAAATAACTGATTTGATAATTCCTCTCCAAGTATTGTAACATCTGAAATCCAATCGATATCAGGATATAGTTTTACAAAAGAACTATCAATTGGGTCTGCTTTTTCTTTTGATAGTGGTCCAAGACTAACAATCCATTCTGAAAGTATTTTGTTTCTCTCAACTTGATTTTTACTATCTAAGATTTTCGGTAATATTCTAAACAACTCAAAATCCCAATTGTATGATCCATTGGCTATTGCTGGATGATAATATTTTAAATATCCCCATACCTTCCCTAGTATAGCAAGATTCTTTGTTTTGTCTGGTGTCAAGAGTATTGAATTTATACCTGAACCTTGATTAAAAGAAGTATCTGTTTCAGCTTTTATAGAAAGTTGTTTCTTTAAAACTGTTTTACTTAGATCTTCGCCATCAATTAGAATTTGAAAATCATCAACATTGATTTTGCCCTTTCCTGCTAGAATAGCCCCAATGGTTATGGTTTTAGCATTTTCTGGTAATGGTAGTTGAACCGAATACATTTTCCAGTCAGAGATTCCATGAATGTTTTTCTTTAACATATTATCAAAACTCAATAAACTAGCATTTCCTTCTATTTTAAGTACTAAACCAATTGAACCATTTAAAACATCCTGCATTTTTATATATGCCCGCAATTCAATTTTACTACCAGCATATTTTGCGGGAATTTGATAATAGAATCCACCAAAAGTATTTTCATGTATAGAATCAGTTGATTCAATTGATACTGAATATTTACCAGAATGTTTTGTTGTTGAATCTGTTTTAACCAAATATTTTGTAGAGCCCCAAATATTCCACCCAGTTGGAAGTTTATTATTCTCTGTTGTTTTTTCTAAATCAAAATTGAAATTTGATTTATTTGAAAATTGGCAAGAAATAATCGTGAAAATGAAACTGGATATAATTAATAAGTTTATCGGTTTCATCATCTTGCTGAGATATTAATTAGTGTCTACAAATTAATAATATCAACAATGATATATTAAGATGAATTATGAGCGGTTAAAATGGAAGGTTTGATATTTTGAAGAGGGTGATAGAGGGACATTTTTTTGAGATCATTGGCATCCAAGAGATGATGTTTAGGAGAGCCAAGATTGCCAAACCTCGTTGCACTCGGTTTGTCTTCTTACCGTATTGAACTTACTCAAAGCCGCTTCAGCAATCTGCGATTGCTGTGTGGCTTTTTTGTTTTCGTCAGCTTACAAGCGCGCGCGCTTGACGCTTCCTCAAACAAAAAAGCCACGCAACTTCGTTGCGCGGCTTTGTGGTCTCGCCAAGAATCGAACTTGGATCTAGTGTTTAGGAAACACCTATTCTATCCATTGAACTACGAAACCATGTAAAAATTTTCATTTTACAGGCGGCAAAAATAGTAGTTTATTGCTTTAAAGCGTATGCATTTTTAAAAAAGCAAGCGGAATGGCTTATTTTAGGTCTTCAATCTTGCACATGAAACAAATCTTGCTTGCTGCCAGTATCATCTTGGTTTCTGGCCTATTTAATGCCGCAAATGCACAAAATTCTAAACCTAGAATTACCATTGACCACGTGGCTTTGTATGTGGTGGATCTGGAAAAAGAAGCGGGTTTTTATAGAGACGTGCTTCAGTTTGATACCCTGGCTGAGCCTTTTCATGATGGAAAGCACGCTTGGTTTACTATTGGACCTGGAATTGCCATGCACATTATTCAAGGCGCAGAAAAGCCCAAGGAATACTTTAAGAACAACCACCTCTGTATGAGCGTGCCATCTATTGAAGTGTTTACCAAGCGGCTACAAAGCTTTAAAATTGGCTATGAAGACGTGAAGGGCGTTCCCGGTGCCGTTACTACTAGGGTAGACGGGGTGCACCAGATCTGGCTCAAGGATCCAGAAGGATATTGGATTGAAGTGAACGATGCTAAGCATGGATAAGCCCCAATTCCATTATCTTTGCCCACTTTCAAATAAGACGGACTATGAAATTCTATAATATTATTATCAAATACCGCTTCTGGTTGAGCATCTTAGTGGTATTGATTGGGGTGGCTTTAAACCTTACCGGTACTGGTTTTTGGCCCACATTCCCTATTTACTTCTTGGCCCTGATTGGTTTTGCCAGTCATTTCTTTATTGGACCTATGCGCTTGATTCAAGGACCCATGGAATCTGGTGATATTGAAGAAGTGGAACGTATTTTGGCCAGCATCTGGTTCCCAGCTTTGTTGTACAAACCCGTTAGGTCTACCTATTACACCATCTTGGGTAATTTGGCCATGATGAAACAAGATTTTGACAGCGCTGAAAAGCACTTGAAAATGAGTTCTTCCTTGGGTTCACCAATGCCAGAAGCAGAGGGTGCCAACAAATTGCAATTGGGGATGATGTCTATGCAAAAAGGAGACTTGAAGCAGGGTGAAACCTATATCCGCGCAGCAATTAGAGCAGGGATTCCAGATAAAGAAAGTGAGGCCGTTGCCTATTTGAGCATGTGTCAGATCTTTATGAACAAAAGAGAGTTCCGTGCTGCCAAAGACTTTTTCCGTAAGGCAAAAGCCTGTAAACCCAAGACCCAACAGGTGTTGGATCAATTAAAAGAAATTGAAAAATACATTTCCCGTGTACCGGGATAGTAGTTATAGCAACATTTTCAAATCCCGGTTTACCGGGATTTTTTTTGCCCAATAGTCAGATATTTTTGAAATGTGACAAAACGCACTTTTTATTCCAAATGCATTTGGTTATTTTGTTTCATCAACAACCCTAAAACCGATTGCATGAAAAAGAACATGGGCAACACAGACAGAATTCTTAGAATTATTGTAGCAGCCATTTTTGCTGCACTGTATTTTACTGGAACAGTAGAAGGAACAGTTGGAATTGTTTTACTAGTATTAGGTGGCGTTTTCTTAGCAACATCAGCCATTAGTTTTTGTCCCCTTTACACGCTGGTTGGGCTCAATACCTGTCTCTTATACACATCTGACGCTG
>CAMFKK010000144.1 GCA_945957225.1 uncultured Sphingobacteriia bacterium
AGATAGGCTCCGGTCTCGTGGGCTCGGAAGATGTGTATAAGAGACAGGTGATACGCTGTTACATCAGTTTTACCAGAGTGCTTACAAACTGCTTTTAAGTTCAGAGAAGCCTTTAACCATCAAGGATTATTTTCCAGTAAATAGTTTTGTTAGTACACCCATCAAATGGCTTCAGGATCTTATAGCACCTTTTTATTTGTTTATTCGCCTCAGATTTGAGAGTTCTGTAGCTGTGAATACCAACCAACTAGGTGGAGGCCGGCAAATAATAGAGAGTTCTCAAATTCAGGAACTACTCTGGAAAACCAAACAAAAAACCAAAGCTAGTATCATCATTGAAAATGGTAGGATCACTGAGTTTAGCTTTATTTCAAAAGGCAGGAAAACCAATGCCGTATGCAGTATTTAAAGAAAATCTTATTTCTATTATGTATCGTGAGCAGTCTACAAGGAATGTCACAGGAGGCATTGAATTATGAATCAGTGAATATTCAATCCTATGCCTTATACGAAAAAGCAGCTTGGAAAGAATTGCTAGACTATGGCAAAAAAGCAGTGGCTGTTGGACAGGACTTTACTTTATTAAGATTGAGATTGGGTTATGCTGCTTTTATGATGTCAGATTTTAGTCAAGCCATCATTCAATATGAACAGGTCTTAAAAAATGATTCCTACAATAGTACTGCACATTATTATATCTGGCTATCTAGAACTTTTTTGAATCAGACAGAGCTTGCAAACTTAGAATTACCTTTTTTATCTGATGAAGTATTGGCAAAAGAGAAGAAAAAAGGTATTGTGATAACAGGAGCAGGATTGGAATCTAGTTATAAAACCACAGACCTGATTGCAAGAGGAAATACTTTTTTTCAGTATGTGGGGGTTCAAAACAGATTTGGCAGCAAACTGACCATGGATATGGCCGGCAGTTATTTTACTCAATCTATTAAAACAGCACCCACTGGTGTACCACCAACTGGACCATTAAAAACAAGTAATATTAATCAAACAGAATATTATAATAAGCTAACATTTAATCTACACCCTCGTTGGCAATTAAAAGCCGCCTATCATTATGCCAATACTGTTTATGATGTGAGCACTTATCAAAACCATGCAGTTTTTGGTGCCTTAAAATATCATAGCAATTATTTTGATGTTCAAGTTGAGGGTGTGTATTCCAACATGTTTGATACCAGTATTAGCCAGGCAAGTGTACAACTGGGATATTACCCTAATGGCAATATGAATTTCTATGGATTTAGCACAGCAACCATTAGAAACAGACCAACTGAATCTGGGTTCAACTTTAAACAAGTGCTTGGAGCTAAAGTTTATAAGGGCGTTTGGTTAGAAGCAAATGCTACACTAGGAAAATTTAGAGACCTATTTGAAAATGACGCTAAATACCTATACAATGCACCAGACGAAAACCAATTCAAAGCTGGTCTGGTTAGTTATATTAGTTTATCCCCCAAGTGCGCATTGGAGTTGGGATATACTTTAGAACAAAGAGCCATTGTCAATAATCCATCCAATTTATTCACACAACATTCAATTACAGGAGGTTTATCATGGAAATTTTAAAAAAACAAATCATTGTTATTGCCATCATGTTGGCATCAGTAAGTGCATTTTCTCAAAATGATGCAGTTGTCAGAAAAGCATATAAGGACAGTTATGCGCAGGAGTATAACAAGTTATATGGAGAAGCCATAGCAGTACTGAACAAGGTAAAAGACGACAATAGTTATGAATACAATCTTAGAATGGGCTGGTTATACTACATGAATAAAAATTATACCCAGTCTCAGTTATTTTATCAAAAAGCAGCTTCTTTAAAACCCTATTCTATTGAAGCAAAATTGGGTTGGGTAAAACCACTGTCCATACTTGAAAGCTGGGACAAGGTTTTACAGATCTATGAAGAGGTATTGAAAATTGACCCTCAAAACTATACCGCCAATTATTGGGCTGGAGTCATCTTCTTTAACCGAAAAAAATATGATCAGGCTTCCAAACTATTTGAAAAAATAGTGAACCTATATCCATTTGAATACGATGGCAACCATATGTTGGCCTGGACCTATTTTTATCTGAACAAACACAATGAAGCTAAAGCACTTTTCAATAAAGCTTTACTGTACAAACCAGATGACAGTTCTAGCATAGAAGGATTGAGTAAGATCAAATAAATACTTGGAGCATGAAGAACATCTAATTCATGCTCCATTTTTCTAAATAGGAGAATGATATCTTCCCATTCTAGGCGTTGAGTTGGGTGAAAATCTTTTGTAAATAAGAGAAATTTCAAAAGACCTAGTACTTACCGAACCGCTTTTTACAGTTGAAACATTTACATCATAGCTCAATCCAAACTGAACTTCATTATGTGTGTACCCAATGTATGGAATGACTGCGTCTCCTAGTCTATAATAAATTCCTGCATTCAACATTCTTCTTTGATCCATTTCAAATTGGCCCGGCCGCAATCCAAAAGCTAAACTTGATCCCAATGAAGTGGAGCTTGATCCATTTTGAATGAGATGAATGGCACTAAAAGTAACATTTAAATCATCATGTATCACCGTACCAAAGTCTGCATGAATATCATACCTAGGACTTACATACAGTGCTTTGTTATCTAACAAACTTCTACTTGAATTGACAAATCTATAACCTGCAATACCTACGTTTAAAAACGAATAGTCATTTACATGGGTAAACATAATTCCCGCACAAGCAGATGAATAGGAAATAGATGGATTCAGATTGGGTTCACCAGTAGGCAATGCCCTATCAAAACCCGTACTTGACAATTGCAGGTCAGTTGTCAAATTTGCATAATCTACCCTTGTATTATTATTGATAAATCCCAATCCAACAGCCAAGCCATTTCCTCTATTATCAATTGAAAGATGGTAGGATGCATTTATATTTAAATAAGTGCTTTTAAATGCCCCTTCCATTGACCTATCTGCCAATACCATTCCCCCAATGCCTAAGAAATTGTCTTCGTCCATTTTTTTCAATTTCCCGTCCATTGAAAAACTTTGGGTGCTATAAGGAGAACCAATCCCAATTGTCTGGGTTCTGATATTGGTCATTGCTCTCCAATTAGACTCTCCATCACTAGTGAGTGCAGGATTAATAGTAAGAGGTGATGCAAAAAACTGAGAGAAATTTGGATCCTGGGCAAGAACTGGACTATTGGGTGTAAATACCAATAAGATAACAAGCACAGATATGTATTTTTTAAACCAATTCATCTTATCTAATTAAAAGGAAACTTCCATTTTTTTGAATCAAATTCCCATTATAGTCTATCCCTTCTGCAATCCAGTTGTATGCATCCATTGGTTGACTGATGCCTCCAGTTATTCCATTCCAACCTTCAGTAGAATTCCTTGATTCAAAAACTAGTTTGCCAAATTTGTTGATGATTTTAAAATAGTTTAAAGACTTCATCCCTGCTAAATAAGGATAGAGCATATCATTAATACCATCGCCGTTTGGACTAAATGATTTTGGTACAAAAATATTGACCAGTGCAGAATCAAAGACTTTTACTCGAATGGTATCTACGGTAATACACCCTTCTGGTGAAGTCATGGCAATATAATAGTTCTGACTCTTGGTATAATTGAATACAGGATTATCAATATTTAAGAAATTAAGCCCCCAAACTGGTTGCCAATTATATTGGAATAATTGTCCTTCAAATTTTCTTGCTTGTAATTGCAATGGCTTACCTGCATTGGTACTGACTGTCTGTAAATTGACTGGTTTTCTTGGTTCCGCTATTGCAATTAAACTATCTTTCTTTATAGAATAAGCACAGGAAGGAATATTAGCAGACAGGCTTATTTTCTTCAGGCCTCCCGTCTTGAAAATTTTTGTTGCATTATATCCCACAACAGAATCCTCTCCATTAAAATTCCATGTCCATTTAATATTTCTAATAGCAGAAGTATCAGAATAATTCATGAACTGTTTTAAAACATTGATACAATTAATGCTATCATTTTTAAAAGTAATAGCAAAGTTTTTAAGGTCAAACATTTTCATACTATTGGCAGTAGTATTGGAGCACCCTATACTATCTGTGACAACGGCACTATATATGCCTTGTTGATAGGCGTTATAATTTACACTGGTACTATTAGTGATGGGTTGCCCATTAAAATACCATTGATAAGATGAAAAGAATGGAGTAATAACCAATGGTTGATAGGAACCCACACAGATTAATTGCCCACTTGGAGCTTCAATGGAAGCTACTGGTAGCTTTTTCAAGTTTTGACTAAAGGATGCTAAATATGGAACAGTAATACTTGTATCATTGCTGCAATATGCGTCATTGACATGCAAGATTCTAAAATCGTAGGTACTAGTTTTTGGAAGGCTGTTTTGTACAAAAACAGCATTGGCAGTACTAAATCCGCTGACTTGATTTAATTGAAAATCTTTGTTATCCCTATAAGCAATGGACCAAGGAGCAGTTCCTGTAAATGTAAATTTCAAAGTATCTGTAGCATTCTCACACAAACTTGTTAGTCCGTCAATTTTAACCTGTGGCTTGGGTTGAACCGTTGGAATCAACTTAAAGGGATTGCCTAGACAACCATTGGTGACTGGACTTACCAAATAGCTTGCATTGACAGGAATATTGCCAGAATTGAATAAAGTTTGTGCAACAGCTGGAAGATAGATAGAATCGTTATTGGTATAACCTGAAAGGGCAAAAGAAGGGTTGGTTTCAGTAAACTTCCATTTATAGAGCGTGCCAGTAGGAACTTGTGTAGGTGCGAATGACATTTTTAACCCAGTACAAGTACTAGCAACTTGGTCTCCTACCAGAGATACTGGTTTTACTGTAACGGTTACATTAAATGGTTGTAATTGACAAGTAGCATTCAATGGAACAATGGTATACACTGCTGTAGCATCTGTAGTTAATAAATTATACAGACTGTCTTGCACGATGGATTGAGGTGTTTTACGCGCGTTATACCCCTTTAAAGAAGCATCTGGAAGCAAGGTAGGCAAGTCCCAAGTATAGGTAGTTCTAATTGGTTCTAAATTGGCTGGGAGGCTAAAATTGGTTCCACTACAAATAGTTAGTTTTTGATCTGGTACAATTGGCGCTGGATTTATAATAAAACTAACTATTTGAGTACTGTCAGTACATCCATTAAATGTAGTCTTATACTTATAAGTAACAACTACTGGATTAATGGTGGAATCCAATAATGTTTCATTGATAGAATAGGAACCTTTTGCAGGTAAATTAGCGATACCTGCAATGCTGTCTCTGGTCCAAGAAAAAATAGTACCTGGTGTTTTACTGGTTGGGCTATAAGTGAAATTTGTATTGCTGCAGATGGCCGGTAAACTAGTGGGGCTACTTAAAACTGGAATTGGATTCACCACCACGGTTAACTTAAAAGGTTTGCCAATACAACCTCCAGTTGTTGCGCCTGGAATAATTGTTTGAATATTATAAGTAGCAATATTGGCCGTATCTGTAAGATTGGTTAAAGAGCCTTTAATAGCATTCACAGGAATTAACCTATTTTCTGTTCCACCCACTAAACCATTTGAGAGAATAGGCATTGACCAAAGAAATTCTGCATTGACGGTATTTGAAGGAACAATATTAAAATTGGTACCGCTACAAACCGAACTGGTCATATCTGGAAGCGTAAGTACAGGATTCACAATTTCATAGACCGTTTGTTGATTGGTACAACCATTTGCCTTCATAGTATATACATAAGGCACTTGGACAATATTAAAGGTAGTGTTGTGCAATTCTTCACTGATACTATTCTGCCCATTGGTCAATGCTTCAGAAATACCAACTACATAAGATCTAGACCATTCAAAAGATACATCTCTGGTACTACTTACTGGTGTATAATTAAAAGTATTACCAGAACAAATTGGCGTTGGCCTTAATGGACTACTCAACTCTGGTTTAGGATTAATCAATACGGTAACTACCTGAGATTTTAAATTTACACAACCATTGTATAATAATGAAAACCGATAATTAACTCTAACTGGCTCTCCTGTACTGTCTATTAGTATTTCATTGATATCAGAATATCCTGTAGCTGGTAAATTGGCTAGTCCTGGAATAGAATCTCTGGTCCAAGTAAATGCGGTACCTGGAAAATTACTTTGTGGCGAATAATTAAATGTTGTTCCACTACATTGTGCAGGAAGGGTTAATGGACTAGTCAATACTGCCGAATTAGCTTTCACAGTTACTTTAACTGGAAAAGGAATTCCTTTACAACCATTAGCTACCGGCGTAACATTATAAAATGCCCTACCAGAAGAAGTATCACTATTGATATTTCTTAAAACTTGAGAAATATTGCTTTGTAAAACTGTTTGAGCAAACCCTCCGGTAATTCCATTTGAATAGGTTGGATCATCCCAAATAAACATGGATCCAGCAGGTAAATTATTGGGCAATTTAACATTGAAAGCACTACCACTG
>CAMFKK010000145.1 GCA_945957225.1 uncultured Sphingobacteriia bacterium
GAATGAATAGCTGTTGCCCTATATTTTTGTCTTTTGAAAACAAAACCATGGATGTGAAGTTGAATCCAAAGTGTATGGCAAATGGCAGATAAATTGATTTGGTTTTCTCAAATGCCATGGCCCATAAATAACCCATGATGCCAGTTGTTAAAAAGCTAGTCAACATTGCAAATGGCTGACCAAATAAATTCCAAGAAAACCAATGATAAATGCCAAATGAAATAGCTGAAATAAGTATCGCCTTTTTGGGCCCTACATACCTAATCAGCAAATAAAGTAATGCACCTTGGAAAATCAATGTTTCAAAAGCAACTGACTTAAATACATACCAAATAGCTTCTAAAAATTTTGCTGATGTATAATGAATATTAAGTAAATAGGGATTCTTTCCAGCATAAGACAAAACAGTGAAAAGTATGGAATAATAAAGAATTGGGAATACTAAACCAAAGCCTAAATATTTAAAATGTTGGCGCGATAGACCTATGCCTAAGGCTGAAAAACTCTTCTTCTCAAAAATTCTTAACAAAACCCATGAAATGAGTAGTTCTATTAGAATGCCAATCATTGAGTATTTATTTAAAGAGTTAGTTAAAAATAGCTATAAAATCATCTAATCATATGCATTCCCTTTTTCTGATTTATTTTTTCTCAAGCATCCAAACATCATTATCATATCTAAAGTTTGGATGATTTGGCGTTCCCCCATATTTGCCCCCAGTCATAAAAATTTTATTTTGATAAACTGTTGATGCTATTCCTCCACGAGGTAACCAAGGAGCATTTTGAGTCTGCCAATTTTTGCCATCTGAACTACATAACACTTGACTAGAAAATTGTCCGTTTCTATTACATCCCAATAGCCAGATTTTATTGTCAAATACTTGTGCTGAATACCCAAAAATTTGTTCCCCCTTTACAATTTCATCTGTAACAATTTGCCAATTCAAACCATCAGTTGAGGTCCAAACGTCATTGTCAAGTAAATATAGTTTACCATTTAAAGATACAATTTGGCTTCCGCTCCTTTTTCCAAAAGGCAGGTTCTCTTTTTGTTTTGTCCAGGTTATTCCATCGGGTGAATTCCAAATATCAGCGTATTTTGTTTGTTTATCCTCACCACCAATGATCCATATTTTATGATCAAATACAAATGGGTGATAGAAGAACCGATTGGGCAAGTTGCTCTTTTTTGATAAAGTAACCCAATTTTTAAAGTCCGATGTTTTATATATCTCTGGCTTAAAAGTAAATTGCTCAATATTACCCTCAAAGTGTCCAAGCCCTAACACAGTTTCATTAAATTGAACGTAATCTAGAAAAGCAAGATTGTAAATTGAATTATTTAATTGTGACTTTGTCCAATTGCTGCCATTAATTGAAAACCAGTTTCCATCAGGATGAAATATCCATAAAGTATCTCTGTTGCTGAACATTTGGAAATTGTAATTTTTTTTCCAGTCCGCACTGTCTAGAAGTTTTGTCCAAACATAGGTTGTATCTGAAAGTTGAGTAGTCTTATTTGATTTATTAGAATTATTGTCATTTGATTGAAATGAACAGGATACGAGAATTGACAGCAATAATGGAATTAACAGTTTCATATTTTATGATGTTTTGTCAATTGATAGTATTGTTTGCAATAACAGAATTGCCCCATTCTCCATATCCTTGGGCCTTGAAAATTCTTTGGGTGAATAGCTGATACTGCCTATGCTTGGAATAAAAATCATGGCGGCGGGTGCAATGGTTGCTGCGCGATTTTCAATTTGCTTAAACAGCATTTTAATTTTTCGGCCGATAAGTATCGGATTTCTAAACCCATAATTACCTTTCCAGGAATCACATTATAGGCACCTGGTTGTACTACAATTTTCCCAATGATATTACCCTCAGTATCAATGGTTGGTTCAAGCCCTGCTTTTTTCATCAGATTCATATACCAGGCTCGGTTATCCATATCGGTTTTTGTATAAGCCACTCGGGTACCATGGCCTTTTTCATCCTTTTAAATCAGGTTACTGTTGTATCAATTTTGCTGAATGCAGTTATGTTATAGTTTTAGCCCAATGGCGGCACTGATTGAGCCAAAATCTTTGTTAGTAAACTTTATCCTATTAAACACATTAATATAAGAAATCTTTGCTGTCCATCTTTATTTTTTTGAAAAGTAAAAGCCAAATGAAAGTTTTAAGGCCAAAAAAGTATTTCCACTGATAAAACTTGGGCCAGCCAATATGGAAAAATAAATAGTTCTGGAGGGATGAAAAGAGGATTCAGCAAAAGGTTCAGCATACTACGAACATCGTTTCCATTAGTAGGAAATGCTGAATAGCAATAGCTATCTATTTTAATTGTTCTCTGTCAAAAACCCAAATACTATGATGATCTTTTGGTCTTCCTGTAAATACTTCGTCAGCAACAAGTTCATTTTGATTTGAACCAAACTTATAGTTAACAGTGTTTAAATAATTCTTCCTCCACATGGTTGCCTGCAAGCTATTTTCTTTCTGTTCCAATTTACCCTTAAATATTAACTTGACAGTCCTTGTCTTACCATCTGCCTGCATTTTAAAACCTATTTTCCTTTTTTTGTCACCATAAATGTGATAGATCTTTAAACTGAAATTGTCATCCTCTTGCTTTATAACAAAAAGTTGACTTGTAAGTCCATTAAGATTGTCAGTGGTGTCTAACTTACTTTTTTCAAAATTCAGTTTCCAAGTTCCGGTGAAATCAGGTAATTGAGCAAATATTTGTGAGTGGAATATTATGCTAAGTAGCAGCAACAATAGTTTTAGTTTGGTATGCATAAATATTTTAGTATTTATTCTCAAAGATCGTCTTGTAAATAATTGCAGCTGGAAATTTTATGTTAAAAGTGCTTACTTGTAATTTCAACCTGTAATGGAAGATCTTTAATTTGAGGTTGGGACTTGAAATAAGCTGCAGAACATCCGCCAGCCTTGTTGCAAACCCTAATACTATGTCAAGAAAAGCTGTATAAACTCCAGTTGATAGTCCCCGATTTTCCAGGGATGAACAACGCACGGTCTGAACTCAAAACCCTGGATAAATGAGCAAATACCCAAGGACATTAGCCATTGCAACAAAAAAATCAATATACTATAATGGTGATAACCAAATGAAGTGTATAGTTTTGTTCCAGTAGGTGTACATGAAAAAAGACCAACTACAAAAGTACTAAGTCTTAAATCATTGTGTATTTGAAGCTTGAAATGAAAAACTCCAATTTTTGATAGAATAGATGATACTTCATTAATTGAAGCTGACAAAGTTTTATATGTTAAAAGCCGTTTACTTGTCTGGTTTTCTAAATTATTACAATTAACAGAATCTTTAAATGCACTATTAGTTTTTAATAGCTTAAAAAGGATTGATAAAATAGATTAATGCTATCACTAACATCCATAGGTGTTTGTGCATTTACAGATAAAGTAAATGTATAAGAACTTACTAATACTAGTATTAATTTTGACATATTATTCATTCTGAAAATTTGCTTTCAAATATCTAGTATTTGAAAATCAGAAATTGCATTGATATCCAGACCCCGTTTTGGTAAAAACACTAATTTTCAGAGATACTAATTCATTTATTTAAATATTTTATAAAACAGCCTTCCATTCATAGAAATTGTGTAGTATATCTTTTGCAAAACCCGTTGTTAAATACAATTGATTACCAATTTTATTTTCTTTTTCAGTCTCTAAAATAATGGAACAAGCATTTGTTGCTAAACAATGATTTTGGGCTTTCTTAATTAATAATTTAGATAACCCCAATCCTCTATACTTGAAGTCTACAAATAAATCGTTAAGCAACCAAAGTTTTTGCATTCGTGTTGAGGAAAATAGGGGATACATCTGAAGAAAACCTACTATTTTTCTGCTATTACTTTCTACTACAAAAATTTCGGACTCTTTATTGTTTATTCTTTCTAATAGAAAAAGCTTTGCCCCTAAAATATCGGGGTCATTTTTGTAAAAAATGCGATATTCATTAAAAAGGATAGACAATTCATCAACTTCTATAATGGTTGCTTTTTTTACAGTATAATTATTCATGGAGCAAAGGATAATATTTTTCAGCTAATACCTTAAAATGCCAACGTTGATGTCCAGGAAAAATAAAGCCAATTGCCAATACTGAGTATTCACCTTTAAAACTAATTCCAATTCTGTTAAGCATTTCATTTGTAAACGATTCATACAATTGTATAGTTGATTTTCTAACTAAAATAGATTCTTCAAGCAGATCTTCTACCGTTCTTCTATTTGCGTTTGCCATTTTTCCATAATTTTCCTCGTCAAAGGGGGATACTGCTTTTTCGCCGCGAGCAAAAGATAATGCTCTATAGCTAAACACCCGTTCTGTATCAATTAAATGTTGTAAAATATCTTTTACTGTCCATTTATTATGGGCGTAGGTTTTATTGCCTAATGTTTTCCATTTTTCAACTGGTGCATTTTCAAGTTCTTGCAAGCTTATTTTTAATGAAGTAGATAAATCTACATCTTCTGCCATATTAATATATCTGTCAAAATATTCTGGCATTGGATTAATTTGTGACTTTTTCATGTTTGATTTTTTATTTAAACATTTTTGTAAATTACTAAGGGTGTTTAATTAGCTTATTTGTTGTTTTGGAATTTCTCATCAACAAAGTTTCTTTCATTTCAATGTGTTTAAAAATTTAGACATTCTTTGTTATATCATTAGTAATATCTTGTTTAAATAAGTAGCAATAAAATTTAAAGGCATAAGAAAATTAATATCTATTTGCAATTAAAACGCTATTTATTTTGATTCTTTATCAATGCATTTTTAAATTGTTCTTCATAGGCATTTATTGCTGTCAATGCATTGTCATCATTTTTGTATTTTATCTTTAACTTATCAAACACTTCTGTTGCTCTTGGGTCAGCAAGTATTGATATCAATAAAACATTACTAAAAATGTCGTTTATATCGTTTTCTAGCATTGCTTTATTAAGCCTCTCTAAAATGATTGGGTAACCCAAATTCCCCTTATTGAAAGAAGCTAAGGTAGTTGATGCATATACTGGATAATCCCAACCACTGGCACCTAAAAACCAACGTGGCGATTGATTATCATTTAAGATTTCTAAGGCTATGGGTATAGCTCTTTCATCACCTAAGAAACGCATCCCTGATAAGGCTGACATTTTGCTTTGACCTTTCCATGAGGATTGGTTCTTCAAATTTATCAAGGCGTCAAACGCCTTTGGACTCTTTGTTTTTCCTAATGCTACGGCTGCATTAAAAATCACCCTATTACTATTGTCATTTAGATGACCAATAAACAAATCTGCGTATTCGGGATTGTTTTCTATTCCCAAAATAGAAATGGCATTAGCTTTTAACCAAGAATTTTCATTGTTAATTATTTTCAACAAAATGTTTGCTATTTCTATATCTAAAGGTCTTGGCAAAATGGTATTCAACATGGACAAAACATTTGTTCTAAAACGCCAATATTCTTTTCTGCCTGCAACTTTTAGCATAGATTGGTAAATAAGTTGCTTTTCAGTGAAGGTAATGCTGGAATCTTTATAGATGCTTATCAGTTGGTTTAAAGCAATTGTCCTACCTAAAACATCCTTGCTTTTTTCAAATTGAAACAAATATTCTTCCAATTTATTTTGCATATTTATCACTGCAATCCAGGTGCTTTCATAGTTTACATTAATAAACTTTGGTTTTTTGGGCATTGATATTTCAAAAACATTTTCTTCTTCAGGCTTTAAAATTATTGTATGTATACTATTATCAATTTCTATTTGCATTTTACCCTGAAAATATTTGACTTGGGGATAATCCGAATTGTTTTCTTGTTTTTGAGTTTGAATTAATTTGATTTGTAATACATTTTTGGATGAGTTATATGTTTTAATAATTTTAAAATTTGGCACCCCCATTTTATAAATCCACTGATCAAAAAACCAATCCAATTTTCTTTTTGTAACACGTTCTACCGCATTTTTAAAATCTTCAGTTGTTATTGATTTATTGGCATTTGTATTTATGAAGTATTGAATACATTTCTTAAATTCATTTTCTCCAATTTCCTTTTCCAATAGTCTCAATACCAATAGCCCTTTTGAACGTAAATAGTTATCAGCTTTTAGAAAGCTATTTAAGTCTTTGATATTTTCTACCACCATTGGATGATGAATTCCGGCATTCCAGTCACCCATTGTAGCCCCCATATCAAAATTCTGAACCCACATCAAATATTCATCATGCCCATTTGTTTTCTCTCCATATTTACTTTCTATAAAATGTGCCAATGCTTTAGTTAGCCATACATGATTCCAATTTTTAGTTTTGATTAAATTTCCAAACCATTGTGAAGCAAGTGCTTCCGCTTCTACACCATCCCATAAATAAAGGAAATCTTTGTGCGTTTTTTCATCATCTACAAAATTATCAGAAATAGTTCCTATCCCATTT
>CAMFKK010000146.1 GCA_945957225.1 uncultured Sphingobacteriia bacterium
GGTTAATCTGCTGCAAATTGGCCAGGATCTTGGTCAAGGAATCCTTTTCTTGAAGGGCTCTTAAACCTGGTGTATTGGGAGAACTCACGTTTACCACAAAATAGTCAACCACATCAAATAATTCCCTAAAACAGATTTCATAGTCCTTCCAAGCGTCTTCATTTTCTGTGACTTTATTTTTACCAATATTGCCACCAATAATCAATTTCTTTTCTTGTTTGGCCACTTGGTTCCATTGGGCCAGTCTGGCTTTAATTGCTGCCACCCCCTCATTATTAAATCCCATCCGGTTAATCAGCGCCTTATCCATGGGTAAGCGAAACAAACGGGGTTGTTCATTACCTGATTGCCCCAGAGGAGTAACCGTTCCTATTTCTACAAACCCAAATCCCAATACTTCTAACTCCTTCAAATACAAAGCGTTTTTGTCAAAACCAGCCCCAAGACCTATTGGATTTTTAAAGGATAGACCAAATAATTCTTTTTCCAATGTTGGATGCTCAAACTGGTATTGTTGTTCCAAAAGCCAACGGTTAGGAGCAATAGAACAGGCAGTTTTAAGTGCATTCATGGAAAAATGGTGTACGGCCTCAGGGTCAAAACGAAAGAGTTGATTGCGGATAAAGGGATAAATCATAGGGCAAAGATACTTAGCCCCTTTCAAAGCTGATTCAGCCCAAGCCATAGGCCTAAAAAATAATAGTTGCATAAACAACTGTTAGGAATTTTCCCCTACATTTGAAGAGATTAAATGAAATGCCATGCAGGAAGCTTATATAGTTGCCGGATTTAGAACCGCAGTGACCAAAAGTAAAAAAGGCGGTCTCCGTTTTTTTAGACCGGATGACCTTGCTGTTGAAGTCATCAAAGGATTGATGGCAACCATGCCACAATTGGATCCCAAAAGAGTGGATGATGTGATTGTAGGAAATGCTGTTCCAGAGGCGGAACAAGGCTTGCAATTTGGAAGAATTATATCGGCCAAGGCCTTGGGTATAGACGTTGCTGGATTTACCATTAACCGTTACTGTGCTAGCGGGTTAGAGAGCATTGCATTGGCTACCGCCAAAATTAGATCAGGCATGGCAGAATGTATTATTGCCGGCGGTACAGAAAGTATGAGTTTGGTGCCAACGGCAGGTTGGAAAACGGTTCCCTCTTATTCCATAGCCAAGGATGAACCCGATTATTATTTGAGCATGGGGTTAACTGCAGAAGCAGTTGCCAAGGAATTTAATATTAATAGAGAAGACCAGGATTTATTTGCGATTGGCTCTCATCAAAAAGCAGCCCATGCCATCCAGGCTGGTCATTTTGCTTCTGGCATTCTTCCAATAACTGTTGAGGAAACCTATGTAAATGATAAGGGCAAAAAAGCTACCCGTTCTTATGTGGTGGATACGGATGATGGGGTTAGGGCAGATACCAATGCAACTGTTTTGGCAAAATTAAAACCTGCCTTTGCACTTGGTGGTTCTGTTACTGCAGGTAATTCTTCACAAACCAGTGATGGTGCGGCTTTTGTTATGGTGATGAGTGAAAGAATGGTGGTTGAATTGGGATTAAAGCCCATTGGTAGATTGGTGAATGTTGCCTCTGCGGGAGTACACCCAAGAATCATGGGTATTGGACCTGTGGCAGCTATTCCAAAAGTATTAAGGCAAGCCGGAATGAATCTGGCCGATATTGACTTGATAGAACTGAATGAAGCGTTTGCATCTCAATCTTTGGCTGTGATACGTGAATTGGGATTAAATCAAGAAATTGTAAATATTAATGGAGGTGCAATTGCACTTGGGCACCCATTAGGATGTACCGGATGCAAACTTACCGTACAGGTGCTCAATGACTTAAAAAGACTGAATAAAAAATACGGCATGGTTTCAGCCTGTGTAGGTGGTGGTCAAGGGATTGCCGGGATTATTGAAAACATAGATTAGTCTAGAAATACGGACTGTTTAATCCCCTTGCCAATGGTAAGGGGATTTCTTTTTTATAAGCTTTTATAGCTGATGAAAGTCATAGTTTTCATAGGATTAACTGTGTAGCTTCATACTGTCAAAATTTACACTTCACTCCAAAATTAAGCTCCATGAAAACCATATTAGTACCCACCGATTTTTCCGAAACCGCCTTGAATGCAGCGGCATATGCTTTGCCATTGGCCAAGCAATTAGGAATGGATAGGATTGTGTTGTACAATGCCTACCAGGCACCAGTAAGTGTGGATCCCATGGTGCCAACAGTGCAGCTCTTAGACATGGATCTAATGAAGAAAAGTAGTGAAGAAGGCTTGGCCGATTTTAAAGCCAGGATGCAGCAATTACCCGATGGTGATTTACCCATTGATACATTCAGCGAATACAATGTGCTTACTGGAGGCATCAATGAGTTAAGTAAGGCGGTACAAGCAGGCCTGATTGTCATGGGAATAACTGGTGGAGGAGCGGTTACTGAAACATTGATTGGTAGTAATGCGGTAAGTGTCTCCTTGCATTCTCAAATTCCTGTAGTGATTGTTCCGCCAGATGCTAGTTTCAAAAAAATCAATCGGGTTCTATTGGCCTGTGATTTTAAACAAGTATTGGCCACAACACCAATTCAACCTTTGAAAGCCTTATTGGATAGTAGTTTGGCCAAATTGAATGTATTGCATGTGAACACCCCCAATGAAAAAGCTATTGACCTTTCATTTGAAAACATGGTCTTAGATGGTTTATTAAAAACCTATCAACCCGAATACCATTTTGTCAACAACGATTCATTCACAGATGGCATCAACCATTTTGCCGATAATAATCAAATTGACTTGATTATTACCATGCCAAAAAAACATGGTTTCTTTGAAAGTCTGTTTAAGAAAAGCCATACCAAAAAATTAGCTTTTCATACCCATCTACCGTTGATGGTCATGCATGAATAATCAGCTAGGACAAGTATTTCCCAACAATGGGAACTCTGCGTCCAACCCCAAATGCCTTTGGCGATACACGGATGATGGGACAGAACTGATTACGCTTGTACTCATTGGTATTCACCATTTTCAATGTGCGGTCTACCAAAGCTGCGTCAAAACCCAGTGCTTTAATTTCGGCAGGGCCCTGACGTTTCTCAATATATTGATACAATATTTGGTCTAGTACTGCATAGTCGGGTAAGGAATCGCTGTCTTTTTGATTGGGTCTTAATTCTGCGCTTGGTGCTTTTTCAATGATATTGATAGGAATGATTTCTTTGTTCCTATTTATGTATTTGGCAAGCGCATAGACCTGTAATTTGTAACAATCTCCTAGCACGCCAAGCCCTCCAGCCATATCGCCATAAAGGGTGCCATAACCCGTGGAGAGCTCACTTTTATTGGAAGTGTTGAGTAAAATATAGCCAAACTTATTAGAGATTGCCATGAGTAAATTACCTCGGCTACGGCTTTGAATATTCTCTTCTGCCAATGAAAAAGGCAGGTCTTGAAACAGTGGTTTCAAAGTATGTAAAAAGCTTTCATACACTTCGTTGATCCTAATAATATCATAAGGGTTTTCAAGGTTCTTACTAAGGGCTATTGCATCATCTACTGAATGTTCTGTGCTATAGGGTGAGGGCATTAGAATAGCGCGTACATTGTCTTTGCCCAATGCGTCACAGGCCAATGCTAAGGTAACCGCAGAGTCAATGCCACCTGATGATCCAAGGATGGCTTTGGTAAATCCCATCTTTTGGAAATAATCTCTAATTCCCAAAATCAAAGCGTCATAGACTTGAGCAATATTTAATTCGGGTTCAAGCGTTGCAGGATTTAATTCCTTATCTGGTACCCTAGAGGCAGGTTCAATAATGGCAGCGTCAACTGTTCCATCATCATGCAAAACAACACAGTCTAATGCTTCTTCAAATAATGGAAATGTCTTACACAGATTGGCGTCTTTGTCAAAAATCATGGATGACCCATCAAAGACAATTTCTGTTTGAGAACCCACTGCATTGCAATAGAACATGGGAATCTTGTATTTAAGCACATTGGCTTTGATCACCGATTTTCGGTCTTCATCATGGGTATAGTCAAAGGGAGACGCACTTAGGTTCAGCATCAGGTCAGGTTCCTGTTCCATCAAATGGTCCATGGGGCAAATGCGGTAGAGTGGATTATCTCCCATATTCCAAATGTCTTCACAAATGGTGATGGCCAATTTCTTGCCCTTGAAAGGAACAACTTTCCATTCAAATGCCGGTTCAAAATAACGGTATTCGTCAAATACATCATAGGTTGGAAGTAAGGTTTTATGAATCTCAGCTTTTACTTCTTTTTCATACAAAAAGAAAGCAGCATTAAAAAGGTCTTTACCCTTTAATTGGGTATTTCTCACTGGTGCTCCCACCAAGACTCCAATGGAATCGGAGTGCGCCTTGATCTTATTGATAGCTTCTTGGCATTTAGAAAGAAAATCGTTGAACTCCACAAAATCCCTTGCGGGATATCCGCAGATACACATTTCACTAAAAAGAATTAAATCGCCACCGGCAGCTTTTGCGGTTTCAATTGCTTCAATAATTTTATTGGTATTGTATTCAAAATTGCCAATATGGTAATTTTGTTGGGCCAGAAAAATCTTCATGGGTCAAATTTCACTAATTATTGCCAATGAGGCTTATTTTGTGGGGGAACAATTTCTAAAATTCATTGTTTCAATTATTCCAATCCTTAAAAGCTGATAATGAAGTGGACTCCAATATGCCTTTTGCTGCTATTTTTTCTGGGCTGTAAGCCCAAACCAAAAGCGCCGGATGTTTCAAAAATTCCGGTCAAACTCAATATACTTCGTTTTGAAGACGCTTTTTTTGGGCTGGATAGCAATCGTTTAGAAACTGCTTTAAATGAATTGGATAGAAATTATCCTGGTTTTGCCAAAGATTTTTTATTCAATATTATGGGTACTACGCCCTCAACTGCTGTAAAGGACATCAAGTCTTTTAGCAATAGTTATAGGTTGATGTATGATTCTTCCAAAAAGATTTTTGCCAATTTTCAACCAATTGCAAATCAAGTAGAATTAGGGCTTAAATATGTGAAATACTATTTCCCCAATTATGCCATTCCTAAAAACCTGGTCACTTTTATTGGTCCCATTAACAGCTACGGAAATATCATTACAACAGATGCATTAGCGGTTGGGTTGCAACTCTATATGGGTAGAAATTACTCGTTGTATAGCACGGAAATGGGACAACAATTGTATCCTGAGTATTTGTCCAGAAGGTTTGAGCAAGCCTATATTCCAGTTAATTGCATGAACAATATTATTGAGGACCTCTATCCCAATAAAAGTTTGGGAATGCCTTTAGTTGACCAAATGGTTGAAACAGGTAAAAGACAATTTTTATTGGATCATTTATTACCCAGTCTACCAGATAGTTTAAAATTAGGCTATACCCAACAGCAGGTAGAAGACTGTAATAACAATGAAAGCAATATTTGGGCTTTTTTTATCCAGAACAATCTATTGTATCAGACCGAACCGGAAATTACCAAAGAGTATATGAATGAAGCACCATTTACAGTTGCGCTTGGGTCTAATTTTCCAGGTTTTATTGGCAAATTTGTTGGATGGAAACTGGTGCAGAAATACATGGAAAGCCATCCTGACCTGGAACTGTCTAAATTAATGGATACGCCAGCTAGAAAAATTTTTGAAGAAGCCAAATACAAACCAAGATAAAGCAACCGAATAGCTATTACAATCGTTTAGGAATTTGAATATTCTAATGCCCTTGTTAGAGAAATTAACATACAATATCCAAATCAGTCTGTTAGTACTATTATTAACGGCTTTTGGCTTTTTGCCCACTAAGGCACAAATGCCAGTTGCTAGTTTTCATAATCTATCCGATTCTGTCATCAATAACCCATCTTTTGTTGCCGCATTTGACAATAAATTATTATTTCTAGAAATAGGTGCTTTAAATAATGTTACCCTATGCAGCTTTAATCAAGAGATGCAATTATTGGAAAAGAAAAAAATGCCCCAAGAGTTTTTGCGTTCAAGGTATCATTTAATAAAGACCGATACCAGCTTGCAATTCTTATTTTATTTTAGATACAATGATTCTATGTACCTGAACCTTTTAGAAATGGATCAATCATTGAATCTCAAACCCATAAAACGTTCTGGATTCCCTTTGCCTGATCTTAGAAGAAGTAGGTATGACCTAGTCACCAACGAGCAACAAAATTTTTTACTCTTTTATCATGTATGGGTTTATAACCAAGATTCAGCCTTTTTATTTGGTCATTTAACCAATAGAAATTTGGATCTTAAAAAAGAAATTGCCTATACTTTTTCTTTTAAACAAGAATTAGATACCGTAAGTAATTTATTGGTTGACTCCTATGGTAATATTCATTTATTGGTCTTTGACAAACCCATGAATTATAGGTTATCCAGTAGTTTGAATATTCATACCGTACCTTTTGTAAG
>CAMFKK010000147.1 GCA_945957225.1 uncultured Sphingobacteriia bacterium
GTATAAGTATCTACTCCTAAGGTTGAGGCATAGCCGTCTAGTAAGGGATCTAAGCTTTTGAAAAAATCGTTGGGAGGATAGCCACCATATTCGGCTGACCATAAACCCTTGTGGCCCGCAGCACATACTCCTCTTTTCATTTGTTTTATATCGCTTTGGCCAGTGAGCATAAAAGGAATCCAATCACAGTGCTCCACCCAAGAATGGCAGGCTGTTCTTACTTGTTCGTCTACCCTAAGTATGTGTAAGAGTTTGGACCAAAACCATTCTGAAGAATAAATACCTCCCACAAATTGTAAATAATTGGTTTCAAATTTCTTGGCATGCTCATTAATAGCAGCGGCTTCATTAACAGAACTATGGTCTTTCCAAAGCACAAACATGGCGTTTGGATTTTCTGCAAAATCTGGAAGCAAGGAGAGAGGAGTACCTGTATTATCAACGGCAATTGGGGTGGATCCTGTTGTATCAACACCAATACCACAAATGGCTGAAGCTATTGCTGGGCCACATTTTGCTACACAGTCTTTGATAGTTGCTTCTAAACCTTCTATATAGTCAAGTGGGTGTTGTCTGAATTGGTTGGCTGAAGGGTTGCAATATAATCCTGCTTTCCAACGAGGATAGTGAAATACGGAAGCGGCCATTTCTGTTCCATTGCTGGTATCAACAATAATAGAACGTACAGAGTCTGTTCCAAAGTCAACACCTATAGCATATTTTTTCTCGGGCATACAGCAATCAGTTTTGTATTCGTGTCAAATTAACACTTATTAATGCAAAAAATCAAATTTTATTGATTAGCTTATTTAATATTATCTGGATTTGGGATAAAATTTAAAAATGCGTGGAAATTAGCGGCATACCTGCGCTTGTCTAATTTATAATAGTATGCACCTTTTTTACTATTCTCTTTGTCCTTGTCTTTTTGTTTGATCAAGAGCTTGGTTGACTGAATTTTACGGCTAAAGTTTCGCTTGTCAAAAACGGTATCAAATATGCCCTCATAGAGATTTTGTAATTGTGGAACCGTAAATTTTTCTGGTAGTAATTCAAATAAAATGGGGTGAAATGCCGCTTTATAGCGTAGTCTTTTCTTGGCCATTTCTACCATTTGTTCATGGTCAAAAATGAGTCTGGGAGCAGATTTGATGGGAAACCACTCTGCGTGATAATCATCATTAAGTTGACGTTCATACTGATGAATATCTATCAGTGCAAAATAGGCAACTGAAATGGTTCTCTCAATGGGGTCTCTTTCTGGATTTCCAAAAGCATGTAATTGTTCTAGGTAAACTCCCGCTAGTCCTGTCATCTGGTTCAGGATTCGGTTGGCACCCTTTTCAATATCTTCTTCTTCTCGGATAAAACTTCCAATAAGACTCCATTTACCTTTTTCGGGCTCAAGTCCTCTTTGGACTAAGAGTAATTTTAGTTCTGTGCCATCAAAACCGAATATGATACAGTCTACGGCAACCAGAAATCTTGTTTGTTTTTGATACTTTGGCATAGCAATAGGAAACAATTTAGCCTCTTGATTTGAAATTTGGCGCTTTTTTGCCACGAATTTGTAAAAAAGTTAAAAAATAAGTGTAAAAAGTACATTTAATATCAAAATCCCCTAGATTTGTAATGCTGTTTTACATAATATTTTGAGTGAGTAAGTAAGATTAGCAGATTCAGAAATTGAGCTGAGGCGTGCCTCGGCTCAATTTTTTAGAACTTTATAAAATTGCCTGTCATGTCTGAAAAAGCAAGCTGCGCCAATTTGGTGCAAAGCCAATACACCAAAGCTTTTGGTAATCCTGAACTCATGGTCAAGTCACCTGGAAGAATCAACTTGATTGGAGAGCATACCGATTATAATCTTGGATTTGTATTACCCGCTGCCATTGATAAAGCCATCTATATAGCCATTGGTAAAAGAGCCGATCAGCAGATTTTTCTTCAAGCTGCAGACTTGGATCAAACCATTGAAATCAGCCTTGATGCACTAACACCATCGCCCTTGCAATGGCCCAATTATTTGTTGGGTATTGCAGACCAACTACAAAAAATGGGGCATTCATTAGGTGGTTTTAATGCAGTAGTGGCAGGTGATGTACCCTTAGGAGCAGGCCTTTCTTCTTCAGCTGCAGTGGAATGCGCCACTGTATTTGCTTTAAACGAATTATTTGGTTTGGGTTTGTCTAAATTAGAGATGGTGCGTTTGGCGCAAAAAGCAGAAAACGAATTTGTGGGTTTAAAATGTGGTATCATGGATATGTTTGCCAGCATGTTTGGGAAACAGGAATCCGTAATACAATTGGACTGCCGTTCATTGGATTATCATTATATGCCTTTTCACCAGAACGGTTTTCAAATTGTCTTACTAGACACCTGCGTCAAACACTCATTGGCTTCTACGGAATACAATACTAGGCGGGAAGAATGTGAGGCCGGTGTTGCAATCATTGCAAAATGGCATCCGCAGGTAAAAAGCTTGCGTGACGCGGATTTGAAGATGGTAGAAAGCCTATTGGCCGGGGGCGATGTAAAAGTTTATCAGCGTTGTAAATTTATAGTAGGGGAGATAGCTAGACTTAAAGCAGGTTGTCAAGATTTAGTGAATGATGATATTGCAGCATTTGGGTTAAAAATGTTTGAAACCCATGATGGTCTTAGCCAGGACTATCAAGTAAGTTGTATTGAATTAGATTTTCTAGCAGATTTTGCTAGAAATCAAACAGGGGTGATTGGTGCAAGGATGATGGGTGGAGGATTTGGTGGCTGTACTATTAACTTGGTCAAGGATGCTTCTGTAGATGCTTTTATTTCAGAAGCAGCTTTAGCATTTAAAAACAGGTTCCAACAAGAATTGAAATCGTATATTGTAGCCATTGGTGATGGCACCAGTTTGATTAACATTTAAACAAAACATATGAAACATTGCTTTGCCGCCCTAGCCATCCTTGGCTTTGCTGGGTTAGTTGGATGCGCCAATCAGGAAGCTTCCAAAACAGAAAAAACCGATAGTGCAACTGTTCCCAACAAAGGATCCTATGCGCAGAAAGTAGACGAGAAGCAAGTTGAATTATATGAGCTCTCCAATAAAAATGGACTTAAAATTTCCATTACCAATTTTGGTGGAAGAATTGTCAGCTTTTTAGTTCCTGATAAGACAGGAAAGCCCACAGATATTGTATTGGGCTATGATAGTCTAAATCATTATTTAAATAATAAAGAAGCCTATTTTGGCGCATTAATTGGAAGATATGGCAATAGGATTGCCAAGGGAATTTTTCAATTAGAAGGGAAGTCCTATCATCTGCCTATCAACAATGCACCCAATAGTTTGCATGGTGGTCCCAAAGGTTTTCACAACCAGGTTTGGGATGCCAAACTCATAGATGCACAACACTTAGAATTACAATATGTCTCCAAAGATGGTGAGGAAGGATACCCCGGAAATTTAACCGCCAAAGTAGTATATACACTTACAGATGAAAATGCCTTGCAAATTGATTATACTGCAACAACCGACAAGTCAACCGTTGTAAACCTGACAAACCATGCTTATTTTAATTTGAGTGGTGCAGGTGCAGCCACCATCAATGATCATTTATTGCAAATCAATGCGGATCATTTTACGCCTGTGGATAGCACTTTAATTCCAACAGGTGTCTTAGCCCCAGTAAAAGGAACTGCCTTTGATTTTACCAAAGCACATGCCATTGGCGATAGTCTTGGTTCAAAAGACATTCAAATAATCAATGGAAAAGGCTACGACCACAATTTTGCATTGAATAGAACAACCACAGCAGGATTGCAAACTGCCGCAATTGTTTATGCGCCAAGCACGGGTATTCAAATGGAAGTACTGACCATTGAACCTGGAATTCAGTTTTATGGGGGTAATTTCCTAGACGGAACCTTGGATGGTAAGCAGGGAAAGCCCTATGCATTTAGGTCTGCTTTTTGTTTGGAAACCCAGCATTTTCCTGACGCACCTAATCAAAAAAGCTTTGCCAGCACGGTTTTATTGCCTGGTAAAACTTATAGCACACAAACTGTATATAAGTTTAGCGCAAAATAAAGCAGATTTCTCTGGTCTAACAGGATTGAACAGGATGCATTGCAGCTAAGTTGGCTTTAACTTTTGCACTTTATTCGGATAGCCGTTTTGGTTTAAAATACGATTGATTTGCTTATGAAAAGTTTAGCCTTCCAGCCTATTGCCCAATCTCGCTATAACAATTTATTATTTGCTGCTTTTTGTAGCCTTGTATTGGCGGTTCCTTCTATGGCTCAAACCAAGTGGCCTGCCATTACACAAACCAACAAACCATGGACAAGATGGTGGTGGTTGGGTAGTGAAGTCAACAATAAAGACTTAACTACTGTGATGCAAGACTATCAAAAGGCCGGCTTGGGAGGTTTAGAAATAACACCCATTTATGGCGTTACTGGCAATGATGCAAAATGGATCCCCTTTTTGTCAAAACAGTGGATGGGGGTATTTGATCATACCCTATCTGAAGCAAAGCGCTTAGACCTTGGGATTGATTTGGCCAATGCTACTGGTTGGCCATTTGGTGGTCCTTGGGTGGGAGAGGATGACGCCAGTAAAAACATGCAATTCACGCGCTATCAAGTAAAAGCAGGTGAGCAACTCAAAGAAAAAGTAGTCTTGCAGCAAGAGCCCTTGGTAAGAACAGAAAATTACAAGCCAAGAGATATCTCTGAAATCAAACAACCGCTTACAGCCAATACCAATATGCAGGCGCTTTCATTAGACCAAGTGCGTTTTAAAATTTGGCTACCCTTGCAACGTTTAATGGCTTATGCCGATGGAGGAGGAAGTCTTGACCTAACTTCCAAAGTAGACAAGGAAGGCAACCTTGACTGGGTTGCTCCTGCGGGCAATTGGACACTGATAGGACTCTTTATGGGGCAACACGGTAAGCAAGTAGAAAGGGCCGCTCCAGGTGGAGAAGGAAATGTGATAGATCATTTTTCTAAAACAGCATTAGACCATTATCTCTCCAAATTTGACCAGGCTTTTAAAGGACATGATCTTAGTTATTTGCGCGGATTCTTTAATGATAGTTATGAAGTTGATGATGCTAGAGGTCAGTCAAATTATACTCCTAATTTATTGGATGAATTTAAACGCAGAAGGGGCTATGATCTAGCTCAGGAATTGATTGCTTTAACCAAGAAAGAAAAAACAGATAGAGACTTGCGTGTACTCTGCGATTATAGAATGACCATTGATGAATTAATCTTGGAACAGTTTACGGGTGAGTGGAAAACATGGGCAGCAAGTAAAAAGAAAATTGTCAGAAACCAATCACATGGTTCTCCAGCCAATACCTTGGATTTGTATGGAGTGGTTGATATTCCTGAAATTGAGGGCACAGAATTATTGCGCATCAAATTTGCCTCTTCCACATCCCATGTGATGGGTAAAAAATTAACTTCTGCAGAAAGTGCCACTTGGTTAAATGAACATTTTGTGTCTACACTTTCTGACGTTAAAAAAGCATTGGATACTTATTTTATAGGTGGGGTAAATCATATAGTATATCATGGTACCAGTTATTCTCCACCTGCTGATACTTGGCCCGGCTATTTATTTTATGCTGCCGTAGAATTTACACAAGCAAACCCTTTCTGGCAACAGTTTCCAGCCCTGAATCATTATGTGGCTAGAACACAATCGCTGTTACAAGACAGTAAACCAGACAATGATATTTTGCTCTATTTTCCTATTTATGACAAATACCAAATTGCGGGGCGCGATTTTCTTTGGCATTTTGATGGCATGAAACCAGAATTCAATGGAACCCCATTTGAAATTGCAGCCACTACCATGCATGAAAATGGTTATTCCTTTGACTATATATCTGATAGACAAATTGCTCAACTAAAAGCTGGGGGTAAAGAAATACTTTCTGCAGGCGCAACCTATCAAACTATTGTTTTACCTGCAGCAAATTTTATTCAAATAGAAAGTTTGAAAAAGATTTGGGCATTGGCGGAGAATGGGGCTACTATTCTTGCTTTTCAAAACCTGCCCAAAGATATACCTGGATTGGGTGGGTATGCGGCTAACAAAGCTTTATATGATCAGATGATATCCAAACTTCATTTTGAAGCAACTAGCAATCCTGCAGTAAAAAAAGCAGTTTTGGGTAAAGGTGTTTTCTATCTAAGTGACAAACTAGTATCCATGTTAGAATTGGCTGCCATTAGAAAAGAGTCAATGGTCAAATCCGGATTAGAATTTATTCGTTCAAAAAGAGGATCAGGCCAATTATATTTTATAGCCAATAGAACTGGTAAAGCTTTAGAAGGTTGGTTTCCTGTAAACAGCAGTTTGCAAAACAGTCTTTGCTTTAATCCAATGAATGATGTTATTGGTAAACCCCTGTCTCTTATACACATCTGACGCTGCCGACGACTAGTCGAGTGTATGTAGCG
>CAMFKK010000148.1 GCA_945957225.1 uncultured Sphingobacteriia bacterium
CTTTCGAATTTCAAATTTTTGCTGGGCCATGTATTTACGAATACTAAAACGGTACCTTGAATTTGGCGAATTTGTACAATATGCTGACAGACTTAATGTCTAACTTAACCATTTGAATATGACAACAAAAATTTTAAAAGAAGGTGATTTCTGCAAAGTAATTACAGGAATACATAAAGGCAAGTCAGGTTTTGTTCAAGACATAAACACAAGCAAAACAGGACACATTACAATTACGGTTTTGCAGAAGAATGGACTTAGGTTTAAGACACTTGGAAGAAGCGTAGAAGTGATAAAAGAAGATTAAAACCGCCTTCTAATAGGGATTTGAATCAGAGATTCTTTGATACAAACTTGGAATTTTTTGCACCAAAAAACTCCAGTGATAAATTGGAACTTTGTATCCAAAACCCTATCAAACGCAATGTTCTAAACCGTTATTGTAACCTTAAACTGAGACAGAGTTGCTTCAATTTTTTAGGTGGGCATCTAGGACGGCCTTACTTCAGACTTTGCCTGAGCATTTTTATTACACCTGCTTTATCTTTCTTCAATTGTTTAACAAAAGGTTTTGCAAATGGATGCACGTCATGGTGCTTTTCGCTCCATTCAATTACTTCAACTAATACAGGTATCAAATCAATTCCTTTTGGGGTGAGTGTATAAAGAAATTTTGCTTTGCTTTTGGGGTGAATTCCTTTTGAAATTATTCCATTGCATTCAAGAAGTGCCAATTTATCGGCAAGAACACTTGTAGTAATGCCTTCTCCTGCATTTAGGAAATCACCGTAAGTATTTTTTCCTTTAAATACTATATCTCTCACAATCAACAGGGACCATTTGTCACCCAAAATATCTAGTGCTTTACCAATAGGGCAATCAGACCTATAGTGTATTTCTTTCATTTTCACAATTTAAAAATACAAATTCACTTGGATTTTACAAGTGAATTTATTTATATTTAAGTGGTCAATAATTCTCTTGCCAATTTAAAGCAATATAAATGAGCAAACTACAAGCACGAAATGAAGCTGTCATTAATGCACCTATTAGTAGCGTTTGGGCAATTATCACAGACATTAATTTATTGGATAAAATAAATCCTGGTGTTATATCAGCCACCGGTCAAATGGATAAGCTTGGCGAAACCCGAACTTGCGAAATGGAAAACCGAGGCAAGAGAGGCACAATGACAGAAAAATTGGTTGAGCTTGTTCACGAACAAAAGACAGTTTGGGCAATTGAAAATGATAGCATGGGAATGGGCAAGATGTTGAAAGACCCACGGTTTTGCTTCAATCTTGAAAGAATTGGTGACAACAAAACCAAAATTGTAAATGAATCTTATTACGAACCTGCCAATTTGATGGTTAGAATTATGAATGTTTTGATGATGAAAAAAAAGATGAGTGAAATTCAAGAGAAAATTTTAACTAACATTAAAAGAATAGCAGAAAATTTTTAATATGGCTTACAACGAAAAACTTGCCAATAGAATTAGAGAATCGCTTAGTGAAATTCCAACAGTAGAAGAAAAACAAATGATGGGAGGTTTAACTTTTATGGTTAATGGAAAAATGTGTGTAGGAATTATCAAAGATGAAATGATGTGTCGTATTAATCCTATAATTCACGAAACAGAAATTGAAAAGCAAGGTTGCCGAACAATGGATTTTACTAAAAGACCAATGAAAGGTTATGTAATGGTTGACAACTCAGGTATGAAAACAAAAAACGAATTTGAATACTGGATAAATCTTTGTTTGGAGTTCAACAGCAAAGCCGTGTCCTCAAAAAAGAAGAAATCATAAATTTAAATACAAACAATCAAAATAAAGTAACATGACAAATTCTATTAATTGGTTTGAAATTCCAGTAAAAAATTTTGAAAGAGCAAAAGCATTTTACGCAGCACTTTTAGGAGAAGACATTCAAGAAATGCCGCATCCTGTTTACAAGTATGGCATCTTGCCTGGTGACATGCAAAACGGTGTAACTGGAGGTATTGTTGAAGGTGAAGGTTTTGAACCCTCTATGACTGGTGCTCTAATTTATCTCAATGGAGGTGATGATTTAAGTGTTCCACTTTCAAAAGTAGAAGAGGCAGGAGGAAAAATTCTTTTACCAAAAACCTCTATTGGCGGTAATGGTTTTATGGCTCATATTGCCGACACTGAGGGAAACAAAATTGCACTACACTCAATGAAATAAGACAAAAATTGAAAGGGCGGCAGGAAAAACTGCGGCCCTTTTTGTATACAGTGAAGTCCTTATTGACAATTCATACCTTTTGCAACAAACAGGAATAGACAACCATAGATAAAGAATCAAATACTTCAAAACTAGGTCCAAAAGCTATAAATATTTTAAGACAGTTGATCTGGATCCATCTATAAACACTACCCCAATCAACCAATTTATCAGAAGTATTTTTAAGGAATTAAAAAGAAATTTATTGTATGTCACTATAGAGAAGCAACAATGAGATATGATAGAAAATCAAGAATTTTTTATATAATTATGCTTTAATTTGATTTGGTTTTAAGTAAAAAGAAAAACGCTGTTTATGAATAATAAAATGGTTTCTTTTTCTAAAGGTTTACTTTTAATTGTATTCCTTTTCATATCCATTAAGGCTATTACATGCACCCGTGTTCTTTGGGTAACCGCCAACGGACATGTGTATGTTGGCAGGACACAGGATTGGACAGAAAAAGCCAATAGTGCTTTCAGAATTTATCCTAAGGGCATTAAAAGAAAAGGTGCTGTTAAGGAAAACCCTCTTACTTGGACATCAAAATACGGAAGTATTGCATTATCAATTTATAATATAGGTACTCATGAAGGGGTAAATGAGAAAGGATTAAGTGCGCATGTCTTATACTTAGCTGGAGAAACTGATTTTGGTAAAAGAAACAGTAAAATTCCCGCTATCGGAATATCACAATGGGCTCAATATTTTATAGATAATTTTGCCACTGTTGACGAGGCAATTGAAGCTCAAAAAAAATCAAATATTCAAATAGAGCCTTTGATATTGCCAAACGGTTTTCCAACCTTGGTTCACATTTCACTTGAAGACAAATCAGGCAACTCTGCAATTATTGAATATATAGCTGGAAAAGCAATCATTCATAAAGGCAAAGAATACACTGTCATGACTAACGAACCAACCTATGATAAACAATTAGAAAACTTAAAACAATACCGAACATTTGGAGGAAACAAAGCATTGCCTGGAGAACGTAATCCATTGGATAGATTTGTAAGAGCTACTTACTATTCTGAAAATTTACCACAACCTACAAATTCTTCAGAGGGTGTTGCCTCTATATTTAGCGTTATCAGAAATGTGTCTGTACCATTTGGAAAACCTGACCCTCTAAAACCAAATGTATCTAGTACAATTTTTAGAACCGTAATTGATTTAACCGCAGGACGATACTACTTTGAAAGCACTTATGCACCAAATGTTGTTTGGATAGACTATAGCCAATTAGACTTTTCCAAAGGAGCTTCTGAAAAAGAATTACAAGTTGAGAAATTGATTTTCACCTTAAATGGAAATATCTCAAACAAGCTTATAAAAGCTACACCTTTTGAATTTGGAATGAATAAAAACTAAAATTCTTTACACTGTGATCATGAAAAACAAAACAGGTAAACAAACTGGTTTTCTATTCGGTTTGCTATTGGCTTTTCTTGGCATATCCATATTTTCCCATTTTCATCCTGAGGAAGATTTTGCAGGTATCACAATTGTTTCATTACTATTTTCAGGACTCTTTTTTTCAATTATTGGTTCACTAGTTGAACGCTATTTATCTAATAAGAAAATCGAGAATCATTGAAAAACATGAAATTCCTTACCTATATATTGATTACTTTCACTTTTTGGGGACTACATAACTCACCTACTTATGCATACGTCAAGGATAATCCTATTTTGCTTGTAGGATGTACGCCTGGTGACGATTTAATAAAAACACAGTTAAGTATTCCAAAAGACAAAATAGTAGATTTCATTAAATGGGATTTAACCTTATTCCAGAATAGTTTTGTATTAAACATAGTTTACGGAGAATCACAACCAAATACAATTGGGTTTAAAGCAGGTGGACAAACGAATACATATCAAGGTGAATTCCAAATTTCTAAAAGAGAAGAAAATATAATTTATAAACTAAAGAGTAATGGATTTCAAACTGAAATTGTCTTGATAAAACTGAGTGCAAATGTATTCCACCTCTTAACTCCCCAAAATCAACTTATGATTGGTAATGGGGGATGGAGTTACACTCTTAACAACATAAACACTGATAAAATAAAATATCCATTACCTATATTTAAAAATTCAGCAAGTATTTTAAAAGATACTGCAGTACAAATTATTTATGAGGGTAGGACACCTTGCCAAGACTTTGCTGAGGAAAATAATTTAACAGTAAGTCAATCCTGTTTTAAATTAAAATGGAAACTAATTTTGAATAAAGACCCAAAAAGCTTAGAACCTACAACATACACCCTCAAAAGGACAAACAGTAGGGAAACTGACATTGCTGGCAAATGGAAAATATCTAAAGGAACACCAACAAATCCAGAGGCTTTTATTCTTCAACTTGATCCTGACCAAGTAAACAAATCTATTTCCTTATTTGTAGGAGATGAAAATGTATTGTTTTTCTTACATAAGGACCAAACTCTATATATAGGAAATGAAATTTTTAGTTTTACACTTAATAAAAGACCAAAAACATAAAGTACACAGATTTAAAACACTAGTCTACATGGGAATGATTAATGAATTGCAAAAACAATTTAATATCAAACAACTAACTTATGCCCACAAAATTTGTTTTTTTAATATTACCTCAACTGCATTTACTTGATTTAGCAGGTCCAGACCAAGTTATCCATGAAGCCATTGATTTTAATGCCAATTTTAGCATTGAATATTGCGGAATTGGCATGGAAGTAAATACATCAGCAGGATTGGGTATATCCAAACAAAAACACTATTCTAAAATAAATTTTTCGGAAAACGACTTTTTAATTATTCCAGGAGCAAGTGTTAAATATATTCAGTCAAATGAATTTAAGGAGCAGAAAGATCTTTTTAACTGGATATACAATTGTTACCAATCTAATATTAATATTGTCAGTATATGTGTTGGGGCTTTTGTTTTGGGTTATGCTGGTTTATTAAATAATATTAATTGCACTACACATTTTCAACTTACGAATGATTTACAAAATTTATTTCCAAAAGCAAACGTAAAAGAAAATGTTTTGTTTCAGATAGATAGACGAATTTATACCAGCGCTGGCATTGTATCGGGTATAGATTTACTGTTGCATATAGTTGAGAGTTTAACTACGAATTATTTAGCTCACAAAGTTGCCAGAGAATTGGTGGTATATAATAGAAGAGAGGGTTCAAGTCCACAAAGTAGTATCTTCTTACAATTTAGAAACCATATACATAATGGCATCCATAAAGTACAAGATTATATATTAGAAAATATACACTTACCTCTAGCAATTTCAGATTTAGCCCAAATAGCTAATATGAGTGAAAGAAATTTTACAAGATTATTTAAACAGGAGACAGGCTGCACAGTAAATGAATATAAAACCATTATTAGAGTAGAAAAAATAAAGTATTTAGTTAAGAATCCAAACCTTTCTAGAAGTCAAATTGCCCAACAAATTGGATTGAAAAGTGAAAAACAAATAACAAGGCTTGTAAATAATGTATTTGGCTGATTTTGTACAATTCTTGTCCTTTTGAAGTAAATTTTAAAAATGATTTTTGCATTAAAATTAGCAAACTAATGCAAAAATATATTTCAGCTTTCTTGTTTTTGCTTTTTATTTGGTTGGGTAATTGTTATGCTCAAAGTAAAATTGATATCTTACATAACAAACTAGAACTTGAGTTTGATTGGCAGAAAAAACAAGCCAAAGGAATTGCAACAATCAAATTTAAAGTTTTAACAGCCACCAATAATATTCAACTAGATGCAGGATTTCTAACTATTAATTCAATAAAGTTAGCCAATATAACAAACTTAAAATTCATATACAATGGAAATGATGATAAATTAGGCTTGTATATTGAATTAGACAAAATCTATACTACTAATACTGAAATTGAAATTGAGATTGACTATAATACCAATTATATCAATCAAAGTGATCCAAATAATTTAGGTGGTAGTTATGGCAGAGGAATTCGTTTTTTCCATCCAACACAAAGCAATCCAATAAAAATAAAACAACTTTGGAGCAATGGAGAACCTGAAGGCAATAAATATTGGTACCCTTGTCTAGAGTCAATACAAGATGTAAGAACAACAGAATTAATTGCAACTGTAGATGACAGTTTAACGGTAATCACAAATGGAAGATTGCTGAATAGAAAACAAGAAACCAAGGGTAAAAGAACATTTCACTATAAATC
>CAMFKK010000149.1 GCA_945957225.1 uncultured Sphingobacteriia bacterium
ATAAAAGTAATTTCGGTAATCAACTCTTGAAACTTATTCACTTCATGCTGAAGGTTATCTGTATGAAATTTTTGAATAAATTTTAAATGCTTCAATTCATCAATATTCCCCAAAAACAATCCAAACAATAAAATAAAAATAAGCGAGGGCAAATGGTAGGTTTTTGAAATGGCATAAATTAATACCACCATGAGCATAATAGGTACAAATTTTACATGGTGTTTAATTTTTCCCAACAAATAAGAGAGCAGTAATGTACTCAACAAACTTATGATCAAAATGAGGAATAATTCAAAAAAGAATTCTCCATAAGAAGCGGCATTAAATTCTTCATTTAAGGCAATAAAATTGAATAGAATTACCCCAAATATATCGGACAAACTGCTTTCATATGTAACAAACTCTTTTTCCTCAGAAATTAGATTACGTGCACTGGGAATGGCTATGGCACTACTGATTACAGTAAAAGGAATGGCATTGACCAATCCAATTTTAAAACCTGTATGCCCAAAATAATCAAAGGCCCAACCCAGTCCAAAACTCATCAGTAACATGGGAATTAATGCAATTAAAGAGGATTTTGCAACCAAGGGTAATTTAGAAGCATTAATTTCTAATTCAAGAGAACCCTCAAGAACAATTAGAACCAAGCCAACTGTTCCAAGTAATGGTAAAATGGGACTCAAATTATGTCCTTGAAAATTAAAAAAAATAGAAGCTTGTTTTACACCCCATCCTAGGGCAATTAAAAGGATGACAGTTGGAATTCTTGTTTTTGCCGCACTTAGGTCAAATAGATAACTGAGCAAAAGCAATCCACAAAGCGAAATGATGATGGACATATCTAGTTTATTTTCTTTGAATCCGTAAAATAACAAGTTAAGTTAATGGCAATGACCCAAATTAGCACAGAAGCAAAACTAAATTTTTGAATTGGAGGAAGATATTCCATTAGGTCTACATGATAGTAGAACCAATTGTTCAAGACAACCAAAAATAGATTGAATAGACCAAATACAAATAGTCCCTGCTTCTTATTTTGATACAATGCCAATATGACTCCTATTGTTGCTATTAAACCAAAAACAGAAGCCAGATTAGTAATGAAATCATGATTTAGATTGGTTAATAATAAACAAGCAAATCCCATGGAAACTAAACCAGTATATTGAATGAGGTTTGACAATAGTTTTGAGAGTGGATATTGCTTGTGAAAATTCCAATAAAAATTTGTCAGGGAAATAGCTAAAAAAATCAATGACATGATGGCAAATATTTGACCCTTATTGGGTTGCCCATTAATAGCTGTTTCATTGAGCAGTGTACAGAAAAAATTGTGTTCCCAACTATAGCTTAAGGCTTTTGGAAAAGCCTGTGATCCACCTGGATATAATAGCGCAGCCAAGATATAAAGGGCTAGAAACGCAACAATGCCAATAATAGGGATGATTAACAAAAAATCATTTAATGAACCCCTTTTTTTCACAGGATTTATATTCAACATGATTGAAACTATTTGGCTATATAATTTAGTTACAATTCATTTTATCACAAAATCTTATACCATATTGAAAGAATTAATTGATTGAAAAGCGCTAATCTGGGAAAACTGATTGAGAGCAAAACTTTCATTATTTTTAGGTCTTAAGAAATTTTTATGTCATTCTCCATTCATATAGACCATTCGCAGATAGCGCCAATTATCACGCTTAAAGATGCCAGTAGCAAAACTGAAGCTCAGATTTTTGCTTTTGGGGCATTGCTAAATGAATTCAGCATTATGGATGGTCTTACTAAAACCAATGTGGTAGCAGGTTTTGAATCTGTTAAAGACGCCATGAGCAATATTACCAATGGATTCAAAAGCGCAAAACTTTCTCCCTTTGTTTGTAGGATGAGAGAAGGAAAATATGTTTGGGATGAGGATCATTTTCAAGTCAAGAAATTTTTTCTAGCAAATCATGCAATACATGGCATTCTTTATGATGCTATTTTTCAGATTCAGCAATCTGAGGCCAATATGGAACAGGCAAAAGTTGAATTGTTGTATCAATATCCAGGAAATATTCCAGGTTATCCTTTTCCATTTTTGATTCAAGTAGATTGGACATTGACAAAGGGCAATCAATTAAGTGTGGCTACCAGTATAACCAATGCAAGCCCATCCAATATACCGCTGAGCGATGGTTGGCATCCCTATTTTAATCTTGGAACCAGTGTGGACGAATGTACTTTAAGATTTTCTAGTAAGAAACAATTGGAATTTGATGAAGACCTATTACCTACAGGTCAATTAATTGATGACAATCGATTTGCAGATGGCGCAGCATTGCAAGGTATTTTCTTGGACAATTGTTTTGAACTAGACAAGTCATTAGAACAGCCTTTTTGCAAACTGTCTAATCAGCATTTGGAATTAACCATTGAACCAGAAAGCAGTTATCCCTATTTGCAAATTTATACACCTCCTACCAGGGATATGATTGCTATTGAAAACCTGAGTTCTGCCCCTGATGCTTTTAATAATCAAATGGGGCTCCAAACATTGGAACCCCATGCAACAAAGGTTTTTAGAACAACCTATTCCATTCAGAAAAAATAAATACATGCTAAAAGCTTGGCCTTAAAACTGGGCTTAAATAATTATAATTTCTCTACAGCAGTCATACTAATTTCTACGTTTACCCCTCTTGGCAATCCTTTCACTGCAACGGTTTCTCTTGCAGGAAAATCACCAGTAAAATAGGTACCGTATACCGCATTAACCTGAGCAAATAAAGACATGTCACTTAAGAAAATGGTAGTTTTTACTACGTGTTCAAAACTGATTTTTGCTTCCGACAATACCGCTGCTATATTCTTCATCACCTGATGGGTCTCGGCTTCTACACTAGACTGTTCCAGTTCTCCTGTTTCAGGCACAAATGCTACCTGACCACTTAAGAAAACAAAGCCATTGGCTCTTACTGCTTGACTATATGGTCCAATAGGTGATGGTGCTTTTTCTGTATTGATTACTTGTTTTGGCATAAATATTCTTTTAGGTTGGCAAATTGATGCATTTCCTTGAACCAGCCAACCTAAATTTGCAATTCATTCCAACTTATGCAAATCTTAGTCAAAGCATCAGCAAGTCAAAAAGACCAATTTGCAGCATTAGCCATAGCTGCAAATGCTAGCATTTTTTGGCATGACCAAGATCCAGATAAACAGGTAGACGCTTATTTTGACCTTTCTTATGAAGTGGATGGCCCATGTTTTTCATGGGTACATCACCAACCCATTTTTGTGAATGCCTTATCAATTCCTACTGACTCCTTACCAGAAAATGCTATCCGGATCAATGGTTGGAATGGTTTTTTAGATAGAAAGATTTGGGAATTGGGGAATAACCATCCAAACCATCGCGCAAAAGCGCAACAGGTTTTGGAAGCTTTACAACAAGACTTTATTTGGGTACCAAATGAACCGGGCTTAGTAGCTGCAAGGGTGATTGCTATGATTGTTAATGAAGCATATTTTGCCTACGGCGATGCAGTAAGTTCTAAAGCAGCAATGGATATCGCCATGAAATTGGGTACAAATTATCCTTTGGGCCCTTTTGAATGGGCTGAGAAAATTGGATTACCCAAGATCTTGCAATTACTAAAAGCACTTGAAAAAGACAACCACCGTTACCAACCTGCTCCAGCATTGGTAGCAGAGGCTACCAAACAAGTACAAAATTTGGAACCCTAATGCTACCACTGATCTTACATATTGACACGGCAACAGAATTTGCAAGCATCTGTTTAACCAGGGGTGTTAACAGTTTGGGTATGCGAATTAGCCCAGATCAAAAACAACATGGTGCTTTTGTTCAACCGGCCATTCAGGGATTGATGCAGGAAAATGCTTTGGAATTGTCTGACTTGGATGCTATTTCAGTAACAGAAGGTCCGGGAAGTTATACGGGTTTAAGGGTGGCCATGGCATCGGCCAAGGGCCTATGTTATGCATTGGATAAACCCCTGATCTGTATCAGCACATTAAAAGTAATGGCACTTGCTACTCAAATGCAATATGGAAGAAACTACCCTCAGGCTTTGTATTGCCCCTTGATTGATGCCAGAAGAATGGAGGTTTTTACCGCACTATATGACGGGAATTTAGCACCAAAAGCTACTCCTTCTGCCATGATTCTTGATAGTGAAAGTTTTAAGGAATTGATTGACAATCAAGTTGTTGTGTTTTCAGGAACGGGAGCTCCAAAGTTTAAAGCCCTTTTAAACCATCCCAATTCCCTATTTAGTACTGTTCAACACGATGCCTATCATTTAGCCATTTTAGCCAATCAGGCTTTTGAAAATGGGGAATTTGCCAATCTGGCTTATGCAGAGCCGTTCTATCTAAAGGCATTTTACTCAGCTCCTGCCAAAAAATGACGAATCATTTATATGATATTTGATTATTTTCATATGCAATGATAAAATATTTGTTTAACTTTAATATCAAAATCAAGTATTTTTGTAACCAAAATAATACTCCCCCCCATGAGTCAGACCATGCAATCCATTGTATTGAATGCAGGTAAAACAACTTTGAAAGTTGATTTTATCCATACCAAGAAAGCAGCATTAATTCTGCGTTCCATCAACCACAAATTACGACAGCAAATCATCAAACTCCTTGATGATCAACAAAAAATGACTGTTACCGAGATCTATGTAAAGTTGCGATTAGAGCAATCCGTAGCTTCACAACACTTGGCCATTTTAAGAAGGGCTGGTATTGTGTCTACCTCTAGAGATGGTAAATTCATTTATTATTCTGTGAACTATAGCCGTTTGGCTGAAGTGGTTTCTTTTGTAGAAACCCTAGTAGGTTAAAGTGCTTCACATAATCCTATTCTGACTTTCTGGCGATTTCTATTTTTGGCCTGAAGCTTGCTATATATTTGTCTAAATTTTAAGCCATGCTGATAGAGCAATTATATACCGGCTGTATAAGCGAAGCCGCTTACTATATTGAAAGTGAGGGAGTTGCGGCCGTAATAGACCCACTTAGAGACATTGAAGAATACTTGAAATTAGCTACCGAGAGAGGCAGCACCATCAAATATATTTTTGAAACGCATTTTCATGCCGATTTTGTGAGCGGTCATTTAGACTTGGCGGCTGCCACTGGAGCCACCATTGTTTATGGACCAGACACGGTGACTAAATTACCGGTGCATATAGCAAAAGACGGTGAAAACTTTCAAATTGGCGCTTTGACTATGCAGGTTTTGCATACACCAGGTCATACTTTAGAGAGTACCTGTTATTTGCTGAAGAATGAAACGGGTAAGGACTATGCCCTTTTTACAGGTGATACCTTATTTGTAGGTGATGTGGGTAGACCAGACTTAGCCCAAAAAACAAATGAGATTACCATGGATGACTTGGCCGGCATGCTTTATGAGAGTTTGCAAACCAAGATTATGCCATTAGCAGATGAAATAATTGTTTATCCTGGACATGGTGCAGGAAGTAGTTGTGGCAAAAACATGGGACCAGAAAATCAAAGTACCATTGGTGAACAGAAACTGAGCAACTATGCCTTGCAACAACCCGATAAAGCCAGTTTTGTAAAAGCTGTTACAGAAGGATTGGCTGCACCTCCAAGTTATTTTCCCATTAACGCAAAGATTAATAAGGAAGGTTACGAGAATATCAATGCAGTGATGGAAAAGGGTTTAAAACCTTTGAATGCATTGAAGTTTAAGCAATTGGCTGCCCAAGAAGATACCATTATTTTGGATACCCGTTTTGCAGCAAGATTTACAGAAGGTTTTGTACCCGGCTCAATAAATATTGGCCTGGAAGGCCGATTTGCTGAATGGGCAGGAAACATTTTACCATTTACAAAAAATATATTGATTGTTGCAGAGCCTGGTAAAGAAAAAGAATCCATTGTTAGACTAACCAGGGTTGGATTTGAAAAGTTTATTGGCTTTCTAGACGGAGGTTATCCTACTTGGGTGAATGCAGGTGAAAAAATTGACATGATCATTGATGTGGAAGCTGATGAGCTTGCCATGGATATTCCATTTGATCCCAACATTGTGATCATTGATGTCCGTAAAGAAGCGGAGTACGATGAAGCCCATGTAAAAGACGCATTGAATATTCCATTGACCGATTTAACAGATCCTGCAAGCATGGCTAATTTAGATGACCACCACAATATCTATGTGCATTGTGCAGGAGGATATAGAAGCGTCATTGCTTTATCCTTATTAAAAAGAGAAGGATTCCATAACCTCAGAAATGTGGTAGGTGGTTTTGGACTCATCAAAGAATTGGGGGACAAAATTGAAATTGAAAAAACCGAAGCAGCATTAAATTAATCAGATGCTGGCAGAAAATACAAGAGGCTGTCTCAAAAGGGGCAGCCTCTTTTTATTTGAGAAACCAGTTTTT
>CAMFKK010000150.1 GCA_945957225.1 uncultured Sphingobacteriia bacterium
GGTAAGCAACTATATTGGGCTTGACCATCTGTAATTTTTGATGCATCATTAGAAGTAACGCGCTGAATCAAGTCTAATGCATTTTCACCTTTTAGAATAAATTCACCCATATGACTCACGTCAAACACACCAGCATTTTTTCTTACAGCTGAGTGTTCATCATTGATGCCACTATAACTAATGGGCATATTATATCCTGCAAATTCGGCCATCTTGGCTCCTAGTGCAATATGTTTTTGGGTGAATGCTGTGTTTTTCATGGTAAGTGCGTCTTGTTTAGGTGGGCAAAAATAAGTGAAGCTAGGGGGGTATAAAAATAAAAAAACACCCTGCTGGGTGCTTTTTAACAATAGTTGCTGATTTATTGGTTTTCTCCAGTGCTAAGCCTGATTTTTATTCCTTCAGTAATTCTTTTAAACTTAGCAATGGATTCAGGATTATTTTCCTCTTTATCAAGAATGATTTCTAAATGCCCTGGTTCAGTATTGATATGAAAATGAGTGTCTTCATCTAAGTCAACATCTTCATCTAAATGGTTATTTCTAAATCGGCTGGTATTATTTAATTCAGCGTCAACATAGGCCAAGATTCTTTTTGATTGTTCCCTGCCATAATTTGCTTCTAACCTATAAATATCTTCTGAATCATTCACCGTGATATTGATATCAGTTTCGTTGGCTATTTTATTTAAGACAAAACAGAAAAGGCCCGCCATAATAAAAATCCCTAGCACCATAACCATTAATAGCTTTCTCATCTTGAATTCTTTTAATTATTAAAGATTGATTTTTAAAAAAGGGAGAACCCCATCCCGAGATCAGAACGGGGTCCTTTTTTTCCCAACTTCAACCTAGTTTATAATACCATTTGCATTAATAAAAGCTTGGGGGTTTCTAACAACTCTTCTTCTTGTTGCACTGGTTTTTTATTATTTACTGTTGTTTTAACTGCGTTTTCATTATTCAGTGCAACTGCTTTTTTGTATTTGTATTGAGTAGTATCAACAGGCTTTTCCAACTCTTTTTTCAATTCCTCTGCTTCTTTCTGCTTCTTCTCGTATTCTTTTCTCAACTCTTCCTTACTCTTCTTATACTCTTCTACAGCATCAGAAACACCATCATTGTCCTGGTCAGGGGTACCCACCTTATCTACTTTTTGATTGTCTTTGATTCTTTCTAAACCACCAGATGTCATGATATATTCCACATCAGAATCCCAGCCATAATAGTCATTCCAATCTTCATCAGAATCCCAATCATTTCTACCATTGTTCAAGCTAAAGTGATTCAAGCGTCTTTGAACTTTCTTATCAATCAAGATGCGTTTGCCTACTGGAATCTGGATGGTGATGACCACTCCTTGGTTACGGAATTTAGTACCACGTTGTACAGAGAAACCTCTATCTAGATATACCGTACTGTCTTGTTGGTTAATACCATAGTTCATCTCTTTGATATTCCTCAATGCTGCACTCTCGTCACTACCATTGCTATACTTGGTAGATTCAATATGGTACAAACTGTCTTTACTCTTGATTAAGTGGATACGTACATTATTCAAAAACAAGCTATCATCTGTCATGGAGATCAGGCCGTCTAATTTTAGCCATCTGCCATATACTTTTACCTTGCTTTCTGGAACAGATACAATCATTTTGCCTGTTGCAGGTTGTTTTATGGCCAACTCAGCTTTTTCTCTAGCTCTTGCATTAAAATTTTCTGAGATCAAGAAAGCTAAGGTTAGTGCAGAAATCAATCCCAATACCCACATGCCTGCAAAAGTGAATCCAATTGATTTGTTGCCAGATTTAACACCCATGATTCTGCGGATCACCCAGGTAGCAAATGCTACCACTGGTACACCAAGGAATAATAGTAGGGTAGACCAAGCTAGAAAATTCTGCCAGAAACCTTCCAGGAAAAAATTCTTTAAAGGGAAAACACCTACACCAGCAACTAAGAATGCTAGTAATGCAACCAAAAGGGCAAATGCAATGACACCAGCAATAAAGAGAAAGAATGCTTTGAAAATAAATCCGAATACCGTGAAAATGCTAAACTTACTTTTCTTAGCAACAAAATGCATTTCATTTCCAAATTGTGCGCTCTTATCAGTAAAAGTTTGTTTTACTTCTGATCCAAATTCCTGTGCTTTGGCACTTACTTCTCCACCCCATTTTTCTGCCCTACTCTTGAAACCTTCTAGGTCTTCTTGAATAGTATTTTTGATGGTGTTTAGGTCTACTCTTTCTCCACGCATTTCTAATTTTTCAGAAGCAGAATTGGCTTCTGGAATCACGGCCCATAAAATGGCATAGACTATAAACAAGGTTCCTCCAAATGATCCGAACACAATTCCTGGGAATGGATCGCCATCCCACCAAAAGCTATGACGGAAAATGCTAGAAATAACACCAGTTACTAAGGGGAACACAAAGATTAATCTTGGAATCCAAACAGCAATATCAAAATAAGCTGAGATACCGCTAGCAACACCTGCAATGACTTTCTCCTCTGGATTTCTATACAATCTTTTAGTAGAAACAGTATTTGCTAAAGGCTTGGAAGGAAGGATAATCCAAAGTAATATATACAATAGAATGCCACTTCCGCCAAGGAATGCTATCAGGGCCAAGACCAAACGAACAATTGTTGGGTCTAGTCTTAAATAGTTAGCAACACCGCTGCAGACACCGCCTAACAATTTATCATTATCATCTCTATATAACCTGCCTCTTGGAGCATCATTAGCTGAATACTGATAACTGCCTTGTGACTGTTTTCCTTCACCACCTAATTGTGATTTTACGTTAGCTTCTTCACCTTCAAAGTCTTCCGGACGACCCATGCTGGCAATAATTCCATTCACGGTATCTTCAGTGATACAGGTAGCACCTTTTTTCAGACTTTCGCCAAATAATTCGGCAATACGTCCTTCAATATCATTGATAATCTCGTCTCTTCCTTCTTCATTGGCAAAGAATTTGCGTAAACTTTCCACATACTGCTTCAGTATGTCATAGGCAGATTCTTCAATGGGTATAACCCTGCCTTGGAAGTTTATATTAATTACCTTTTTCATTGTAGTTGTTTTGTGTGGTTAGGGTTGGGGTTGGGTTTCTGTGGAGAGTTCTGTTTCTCCTGCAGGTTGGGTAAGTGTTTGTACAGCATCTGCCAACTCTTTCCAGGTTCTCTCTAATTCTCCGTAGAATTCCAGACCTAGATCGGTCATGATGAAGTATTTACGTGGCGGTCCGCTATTGCTTTCCACCCAACGGTAAGTTAAGAGTCCTGCGTTTTTCAATCGCGTCAGCAAAGGATAGAGTGTTCCTTCCAAAATATGGAGGTTGGCTGCTTTCATTCTATCTACCAGGTCACTGGGATAAACTTCCCCTTGACGGATGATGGAAAGAATGCAAAACTCCAATACGCCCTTTCGCATTTGACTTTGTGTGTTCTGAATGTCCATAGCCGGAGTTTTTGTGGTCGGCCCTATTTGTTTGGGTAGACCTGTTATGAATACTTGGGTACTTGAATTAGGAAACCAGGAATCTTCTGGTGTTTCTGATGCGAGCCATTCTTTGGATATTCCAAAGATCAGCGCTACTTAAACTTTGTTTGTGTGTAGGGGTATTGTGGTTATTGGTCACAGTCTCCCTAGTTTCTTGAAATGTTTGGTTGCCACTTACTTTTTCTAAGTTGTTTAGCGTTTGGTTGTTAAGCGTTTTCATGATCTTGTATTTTGAGTTTTTTTGTTTTTGTTGGGGTTGTTTCCCTTTGACAGAACAAAGATGCAACAATATTTGGTACTATGCAACACATAGTACCAAGTTTTTTCAGGTAATCGGTAACGGGTTGTAATAGGTATAATATAATTAATTGAAAATCAGGTAGTTAAAAATTTTCTCCAAATTTGGCAAATGACAAACGGGACTATTTCTTGATAAATGGCGGAAAATCTACCCCAATTGACTGGGTAAAGCTGGTTCTGTTCTATTTTAGAGTTGAAACCATACCATGTTACCAATATGAAAGTTCTTTTCTCTTTTGTTTTACTGGGTTTACTGCAGTTCTTAGTCCTAACATCGCCAAAGGCACAGACTCCTGCCATGTATTATGGAGACAGAGATGTGGCAGATAGACCATATGCCAAAGATCCTTATGTGATATATTATAATGGAACTTATTGGATGTATTATTCCGTGCCCGATGAAAGTAGAAAGACTTGGTATATTGGTATTGCTACTAGTAATGACTTAGAGAATTGGCAAAAAAAAGGAAATCTACAACCTAGTTTAGATAGTATTGAAACCAAGGGTATCTGTGCCCCTTCTGCATTAATCAAAGATGGTGTACTGCATTTGTTCTATCAATCCTATGGAAATGGCAAGGCCGATGCTATCTGTCATGCAGTCTCTACCAATGGTATTGATTTTAAGAAAGATCCCAGTAATCCCATCTTTAGACCAAGGGCAGGTGATTGGTCTTGTGGCAGAGCCATTGATGCAGAAGTAATAGCATTTAAGGGGAAATACTTTTTATATTATGCAACAAGAGATACAGCGTATAAAATACAACAGCAGGGCGTTGCAACCACTTCAATGAATTCCAATTTTGCTAGAGATACCTGGAAGGAAGTTGCAGGAATGCCCATGCTCAAACCCGAATTGCCTTGGGAAAAAAATTGTATTGAAGCGGCTTCTTGTATACAAATAGGTCAGCAATTATATATGTTTTATGCAGGAGCGTATAATAACGAGCCACAGCAAATTGGAGTGGCAGTTAGTGATGAGGGTATTCATTGGAAACGCTTATCTGATCAACCATTTTTAACCAATGGTGCTCCTGGCACATGGAATGAAAGTGAAAGTGGGCATCCTAATATATTTAAAGACAAAAAGGGCAAATACCATTTATTCTTTCAAGGGAATAAGGATAAGGGCAAGACCTGGTATCTTTCTAGTGTGCCAGTTGGATGGAACAAACAAGGTCCTTATTTGATTAAATAATGGTCTTTTCTTTTCTTGGATGTAGGTGTAAAAAAATCTTCAAAAAATAATTTATCGTATTTGTACGATGAATCAAAATTTCCCCCTAGATTTGTTTATCGTATAAAAACGATAAATCAATGGCAATAGCAAAGACAAACGAATTTTCCCAACAAGAACAGGACTTGGCAGCATTTGCAAAAGTCTTATCCCACCCCGCAAGGATTGCTATCATGAAAGTGCTGGCAAAAGAAAATGGATGTATTTGTGGAAGGATTGTAGAAATACTTCCCTTGGCTCAGGCCACAGTTTCACAACACTTGAAAGAATTGAAAAATGCCGGATTAATCAAAGGAACCATTGAAGGCCCAAAGAGTTGCTATTGTATTGATTGGCTAGTCATGGAGAGATTGATGAAAGACTTTAATGGTATGTTTTCATCATTGCAGTTACAGAAGGAAAAATCTTGTTGTTAGTGATATTTTGAATTTAAAAAACTAAAAATAAGAAAATGGAAAACGAAAACGAACTCAAGGCATTGGTAAGAGAAAAATATGCTGCTATTGCTGAACAATCAAAGGAAGAAAATGCTTCTTCCTGCTGTGGTGCAGGTGGTTGTAGCACAGAAGTGTATAATATTATGACCGATGATTATACTAATTTAAAAGGCTATAACGCAGATGCAGATCTTGGACTAGGATGTGGTTTGCCAACAGCTTTTGCAAAAATCAAAGAGGGTGATGTTGTAATTGATTTAGGAAGTGGAGCAGGGAATGATTGCTTTGTAGCAAGGGCTGCAACTGGCCCATTAGGTAAAGTCATTGGGATTGATTTTACAGAACAAATGATTGCTAAAGCTAGGCTCAATGCTGAAAAATTAAACTTCCAAAATGTTGAGTTTAGATTGGGCGATATTGAACAAATGCCTGTTTCAGCAAATATGGCAGATGTGGTTGTGAGTAACTGTGTCTTGAATTTGGTACCCAATAAATTCAATGTACTTTCTGAAGTATACCGGGTATTAAAACCTGGTGGACATTTTAGTATTTCTGATATTGTATTAGAAGGTCAATTGCCTACTCAATTAAAACAAGCAGCTGAAATGTATGCAGGTTGTGTTTCAGGAGCCATTCAAAAAGCAGTGTATATGGAATTGATTGAAACTACTGGTTTTAAAAATATCACTATTCAAAAAAGCAAAGAGATTATTATTCCAGATGATATTCTTATCAATTACCTGAGCCCAGCAGAAATAGAAGCCTTCCGTAATAGTGGAATGGGCATCTATAGCATTACCGTATACGCAGATAAGCCAGCAGAAGAAAAAGCTTGTTGTGCGCCAGGATCTGGCTGCTGTTAAATAAGTGAAGAGTGAAGAGTGAAGAGTGAAGAGTGAAGAGTGAAGAGTGAAGAGTGAA